>JAYTGI010000057.1:0-7254 GCA_043733605.1 Demequina sp.
GCGAGATCAGCATTCCTACCGGGCCGACGAAGCACGGCACCGCGACGCGGATCATCCGACCGGCCGACACATCGTCGAGGCGGCCCTCTGCGAAGGAGCGGCTCCTGGCGTACTCGCGCGCCGGTCCGAACGCCTCGTCGGGCGACTCGCGGCTGTCCTGGCAGTAGGACTCGACGTGCTTGAGGGCGTCACCGAAGGCGCCTCCACTCACTGCGCGCAGTCGCAGCTCGACGACCAAGTTCTCCGCCCAAGTCTTCGGCACAGTCGAGTGAGTGCCGTTCATAGCTATCTCCCACTCGGATCAGGCCGTCGCCGCGGACGCGGTGGGGCTCGTTGAGGCAAATGTCGTCGTCTGGTGAGCAAACTCGGACCACTCGCGGGCGGCGCGCTCAAACTCCTGGCGACCCGCCGCCGTCAGGACGAAGTACTTACGATCGGGGCCGCCATCCCCGGCGCGCCACTCGATGGTGACGTGACCAAGACCTTCGAGTCGGCTCAAAAGCGGATAGAGCGTGCCGCCCTTGACCACTCCGAAGCCCTGAACCTCTCGCTCGACCCCGATGGCATAACCGTAGGTGGGGCCAGCCGCCAGGACACGCATCACGGCCAGGGCAAGCACCCCACTGAGCCACTCGCTTGGCCACGGATTGCTTTGCATGTCTAGATAGACCGTCTACTTACTCAGCCTGTCTAGTGGTCGGCGCGACGGCTCGGATACCGCCAGTGTCGCTCGCGACCGAACCCTGTGCGCGCCAACGATTGGTGCGTCCACACGGATGCAGGCGATTCGTCACGTGGCCTCGGGTCGCCGTTGTCCCACGGTCGATGCGAGCAGCCGCACGGTGACGACCGCCGACACCGACTCGGCCGCCAACAGTCCCGCCAGCACCAAGAGTTGAACCTTCACGGCCTCGGCAGGGCTGGCCCCTCCGAGCAAGAGACCCACAAACGCCCCGGGCAAGACGACGATGCCCGCGCTGCGGGTTTGGTCGAGAGCGGGCACCAGTGCCCGGGCTACAGCGCGTCTGCCCAGAACTGCGACGGCGGTCCGCGCATCGGCGCCTAGCGCGAGCCAGCCCTCGACGCGTGCCCACTCTTCGCGCGCGTCGTCTCTCAATCGACCGCCTGCCAACGACGCCGCCGTCATCGATCCGCCGATGATCTGAGCGGTGAACGGCAGCACGACTGCAGCTCGCACATCGAGCGCCCCACTGACCAGCACCGGTGCCACCGCAGCGGCGGCGCCCGCGGCGATCGCGACGATGAGCGGCCCGAAGGTGCGTCGCCCAAGCCCGACCCTTCGGGCCGAGGTCAAGCCCGCCATGGCAAGCATCACGGCGAGATACACAGCGACCGCCTGAGGGTGAGCGAATACCCACGCGATCACCAGCGCCACGAGCGTGAGTTGCACGGCGGCACGCATCACCGCAACGCTCGCGTCGGTGCGAACACGAATGCCACCGAAAGTGAGGACCAGGAGCGCAATTCCCAGGAGCACCACCACTGCCACAGCGGCGGGCAGGACATCTATGGGGTTCATGCTCGTCTTTCCCTCATGCGGTACATGACTGCCACGTTACGGCCGCGGGGCCAAGCATCGGTGCACGACAACAAGAACATCGACCCGCCCAAGTCGGCAGCCGCTAGCGAATCACCGCGGGGTGGAACACCCCGACGACTTTACGCCTGGCCACCGCCGCCCCCCCCCCGGACTAGGCGAGCGAAGGAGGGTTCACGAGAAGGTCCGAAGTGTGGCCTTCTACTCCGTCGTGGGCCCAAGCAATCGAGGCCTCACGGCGCGCGAGATTCACCTTGAGGAGCGCCCACGACTGCCCCACACTCCACTTCATCTCGATCTTTGACGCCTCGTCCCCCGTCGAGAACGAGAACTCGCCGTCGAATACCGGCAGCGTCGACCGGAATCGACACAGTGCAAGCAGCGCCGCCACGACGGGGCGCCTCACCTCCGCCGCGACCTCGTCGGACGAGTAGTAGTGCCTGTTGATGTCTCGTCCCACGTGGGTGCGGGCCAGCAGCTCTGTGTCGTTGCGCCCAGCCAAGGCGCCCACGTAGTAGACCTGAGGAATCCCAGGCACGAAAAACTGAATGGCTCGCGCAATCAGGTACGCGTTCTCATCACCGCCCAGGGCATCAAAGTAGGTGCAATTCACCTGATAAAGATCCAGGTTGGACGCCGATGCCCCCGTCGCCAATCGACTTGTCTCGCCGGAATGCGCGTGGATCCGCTCGACGAGCGCGTCGAGCTGTGTGGGGGTCAACAGGCCCGGCCGGTCGATCGCCGTCTGGTCGGCGCCCACGTCAATCACGCCGATGCCATCGTGAGTGTCCAGCACAGTCATCGCGTTCACGGGCCGGATGTCCATCCATCGTGCAAGCGGTGCGCCATCACCCGTGCCGAGCGCGTGCAGCACGAGCGGGGGCAGCGCGAAATCGTAGACGCGGTCCACCGCGGCGCCAATCGCAATCTGTCGCTCGAAGTACGAGTGCACCTCGACAAGGACCTCCACACCCTTGGCACGCGCCTTGGCGGTGAACTCCGCGATGAAGTCGAACGTCGCATCGGTCATGAAGCACGTGGTACCCGGCGTCTTGATGGCGTAACCGACTGCGTCCAAACGCACCATGGTGACCCCCGCGCGAGCAACAGCGTCGAGAATCGCATTCAGATACTTCTCGGCCGCGGGGTGTGACACGTCAATATCGATCTGCTTGGGGGTAAACGTCGTCCACACAAAGCGTTGTTTGCCGCCGACGCGGAAGGGGGTGAAAGGCAAGCCCGGTCGCGGCCGGTACACCGCCGTCAGGTCCTCCTCGGTCGCACCCTCGGGAAACACCGATGACATCGTGAGGAACATGCCCGCATACGACGATTGGTCTGCGTTGGCACACCAGTCCAGAAACGAGTCGGCCGAAGACGAGACGTGATTGACGATGATATCGACCATCACGTCACACTGATTGGCGAGCGCTGCGACGCTGTCCCACGAGCCCAGCCGCGGGTCCACTGCCGTGTGGTCGGTGGGATCGAATCCTGCGTCTGCCCCATCGAAGGGAGTGAAGAACGGGAGTACATGGACGCCACCGAAGGCACCCTTCCAGGGAGCACTGCCCAAGAGCGCTGTCACTCCGTCAATGTCGCCAGCCAGGCGATCCGCGTACGTGATGAGTTGAACCGCGTTTCGCGCCATGGAAACCACTCCCCTGCTGCTGCCGTCGCCTCATTGCGCCGGCAGTCATGCCAATTTTGCTCGTGCCTCCACCCTATGACCTCGCGCTCTCGCGTGTACAAAGCCAAAGGGCCCGCCAGCTGTCGCCGACGGGCCCTTCGAGTGTGTGCACGCTACTTGCCGCGAACCTGGCCCACCTTGTGAACAACGATCGAGTTCGTCGTGCCAGGAATGCCAATTGGGGTACCGGAGACGATGACAACGAGGTCGCCATCGACGGCCCTACCCGAGTCTCTGACGAGGTTGTCGACGATGTTGACCATGTCGTCCGTCGTTTCCGCCTTGGGCACGATCTCCGTGTGGACGCCCCACGACAGAGCCAAGCGCTTCTGCGTGTTGGCGTTGGGAGTGAGCGCAACCATGGGCGTCTCGGGACGCAGACGCGACATGCGCTGCGCCGAGTCACCCGATTGCGTGAACGTCACGATGTACTTCACGTCGAGCGTCTCGGCAATCTCGGCCGCCGCATGCGTGATGGCGCCACCGCGAGTCTTGGGAACGGCCTTGTACGGCGCAATGCGACGGAAGCCCTTCTCTTCGGTGTTCTGGATGATTCGAGCCATGGTCTCGACCGTGATGATCGGATAATCGCCCACCGAGGTCTCACCGGAGAGCATGACGGCATCCGCGCCATCGAGAATCGCGTTCGCGCAGTCGGACGTCTCCGCGCGGGTCGGAACGGGCGAGTGAGTCATCGACTCGAGCACCTGAGTGGCGACGATCACCGGCTTTGCTTGCGAACGGCACAGTTCGATGGCGCGCTTCTGAACGAGCGGCACGTCTTCGAGCGGAAGCTCGACGCCCAGGTCGCCACGGGCGACCATCACGCCGTCAAACGCGTCGACGATCTCTTCAAGGTTGTCGACGGCCTGAGGCTTCTCGACCTTGGCGATGACGGGCACAATTCGGCCCTCTTCGGCCATGATGCGGGCCACGTCGGCATAGTCGGCCGCTGAACGGACGAACGACAGCGCGATGAAATCGGCGCCGAGCTTGAGGCCCCATCGCAGGTCTTCCTCGTCCTTTTCGGACATCGCGGGCACCGACACGGCAACGCCGGGAAGGTTGATGCCCTTGTTGTTTGAGACGGCGCCTGGAACGACAACCTTCGTCACGACGTCGGTGCCGTCCTTGACCTCCATGACCTCGAGACGCACCTTGCCGTCATCGATGAGCAGGAAATCGCCGGCCTTGCAGTCGCCTGCGAGGCCCTTGAACGTGGTGCCACAGATGTCCTTGGTGCCCTCGACCTCGCGCGTGGTGATCGTGAAAATATCACCCACCGCGAGCTCGTGGGGGCCATCGACGAACCGCGCGAGGCGGATCTTGGGACCCTGAAGGTCAACGAGGACGGCGACGTTCCGGCCGGCCTCTTTGGCCGCCTGGCGCACGTTCTTGTAGACCTGCTCGTGCTCTTCGGTGCTACCGTGGCTCCGGTTAATCCGGGCCACATCCATGCCCGCCTCCACCAGCAACTTCATCTGGTCAAGCGACGCAGTCGCGGGGCCGATGGTGCAGACAATCTTCGCGTTTCGCATGTTCTCCAACCTAGGTGTTTCAGGCCCGTAGCGAGACGGTTCTCGCCGTCACGGGCGCCGGAAGCTCGGTGCTTCCGGTGAGGTATGTATCAATAGCCGCGGCTGCGGCTCGTCCTTCAGCGATCGCCCACACAACAAGCGACTGCCCTCGCCCCGCGTCACCGGCGACAAAGACGCCGTCGACCGCAGTGGCAAAGGAGTCGTTGCGTGCGACCGTCCCACGGGGCGTAAAGCCAATGTGCTCAAGCTGGCTCAACGTGTCACGCTCCGGCCCCGTGAACCCCATCGAGATCAGCACGAGGTCCACGGGAATCTCTTCGTCGGAACCAGGTGCAGGCCCGCGCGAACCATCGGGCATAATCTGGGTTTGAGCCAGTCGAATCGCCGTCACTTGCTCGTCTTCGTCGGCGAGGAACTCGATCGTCGACGCGAGGAATCGACGCTCGCCTCCCTCTTCGTGCGAGGACGAGATGTCGAAAAGCATCGGATGCGTTGGCCACGGCTGCGACCGCGCGTCCCGCGTCTCTGGCGGCTTCACACCAATGGCAAGGGTCGTCACCGACTTGGCTCCCTGGCGCAACGCTGTGCCCAGGCAGTCAGAGCCGGTGTCTCCACCGCCGATGATGATCACGTGTTTGTCCTTTGCGGTGATCTGGCGCTCGACAATGTCGCCCGCAGCCACCTTGTTTCCCTGAGTCAGGTAAGGCATCGCATAGTGGATGCCCCTATATCGTCGCCCAGGAACGGGTAAGTCTCGCGGGACCGTCGACCCAGTGGCGATGAGAACTGCGTCAAATCGAGCGCGAAGGTCGTCCCACTTGATGTCCTTGCCAATTTCGATGCCGGTGCGGAACCGAGTGCCCTCGGCCTCCATCTGCTCGACGCGCCTGTCGATGTGGATCTTCTCCATCTTGAAGTCGGGCACGCCGTTGCGCATCAGCCCGCCAATGCGAATGTCACGCTCGTACACGGCAACGGTGTGGCCCGCCCTGGTGAGCTGCTGAGCGGCCGCGAGTCCCGAGGGACCCGAGCCGACGACGGCCACGGTCCTTCCCGTCTGGCGGGATGGTTCGAGCGGCTTCACTGCGCCCCGCTTGAACGCCTCATCGATGATCGAGACCTCAATGTTCTTGATGGTCACAGCGGGTTGATTGATACCGAGCACGCAGCTTGACTCACACGGCGCGGGGCAAATGCGACCGGTGAACTCAGGGAAGTTGTTGGTCGCGTGAAGCCGGTCGAGGGCATCGTCCCATTGTTCCCTGTACACGAGGTCATTCCACTCGGGAATGAGGTTGCCCAAGGGGCAGCCATGGTGACAGAACGGCACGCCGCAATCCATGCAACGACTCGCCTGCCGAGTGAGCGCTTCAGGGTCCTTCGCCAGTTCATCCTTGACGTACTTCCAGTCGAGGAGCCGCACGGGAACGGGCCGGTTGGAAGGCAGTTCCCTGTCACGATGGTTGAGGAATCCGCGAGGATCAGCCACTAGTCACCTCCAAGAATTCTGCCCATGCTCCGGGCGCCGACAGGTCGTGGCCGTTGGAGTCGATCTCGGCCAACACCTCACGGACCCTCGCATATTGCGCCGGCAGCACTCGACTGAAGCGCTCCACTGAGGCGGACCACGTCGCGAGCAACTCACGTCCTAGAGGAGAGTCGGTCTCTTCGACGTGTTTTTCCACCAAGGTACGCACGATCACCGCATCTTCTGCATCGAGCGCGCTCACCGTGAGTTCACCCGACGCGAGGGCGTCCCTATTGACCCTCTCGGTCCTGATGTCGAGCACGTACGCCGTGCCGCCCGACATGCCAGCGCCAAAGTTGCGTCCAGTGCGACCAAGCACAACGGCGATGCCGCCCGTCATGTACTCGAG
Organism: Demequina sp.; assembly: GCA_043733605.1. Lineage (GTDB taxonomy): Bacteria > Actinomycetota > Actinomycetes > Actinomycetales > Demequinaceae > Demequina. The sequence goes on from JAYTGI010000057.1 coordinate 6,664, forward strand.
CGCGTGGTCACCCACGCCCTCGACGACCGCCGTCGCACCTGAGTTGCGCACCAAGAACCGCTCGCCCACCTGGCCGCGGAGGAAGATCTGTCCGCTCGTTGCGCCGTAGCCGATCACGTTGCCTGCGATCACGTCGAGGGCATCGTTCAGGGCGGCGGAGCGATCCGGCCTCACGATGACCCTGCCGCCCGAGAGCCCCTTGGCAACATAGTCATTCGCGTCTCCCGCGAGGCGCAACGTCAAGCCTCGTGGCAAGAACGCGCCGAACGATTGACCAGCCGAACCGACGCACTGCACCGAGATCGTGTCGTCAGGCAGCCCCTCGCCGTGGTAGCGACGCGTCACTTCGTAGCCCAGCATCGTGCCGATGGTGCGGTTCGTATTACGAACCTCGCGCGTCAGCACCACCGGCTGCCCGGTCTCGAGTGCGGACTTGGCGTCCGCAATCAGACCCACGTCGAGCGCCGCGTCGAGGCCGTGGTCTTGAGACACTGACTGGTGCAATGCGCTCCCCGCGGGGGGGACAGCCAAGATGCGGCTTAGGTCGAGACCTTGAGCCTTCCAGTGATCGACCGCCGCGCGCGTGTCGAG
>JAYTGI010000058.1:0-7231 GCA_043733605.1 Demequina sp.
CAGTGGACCACGGGCGCCCTTGTGGACATGTACGTCGATGTGGCCTTCCTTGGCACCAACGGTTTCAGCGTGGAGCGGGGCTTCACGACGCCGGACCAAGAGGAGGCCGCAGCCAAGCGAGCCATGGTGGGCGCCAGCAGGCGCGTCATCGTGGTCGCCGATGCGTGGAAGGCGGGGCAGGTGCACTTGCACCGCTTCGCCGATACGGACGAGGTAGCCATGTTGCTGACCGATTCCTCGCTCGATGACGAAACCACCGAGGACTTCGATGCGGCCGGGGTGGAGGTGGTGAGGACATGATCGTCACTCTGACCCCCAACCCCAGCCTCGACCGCACGATCTCCGTTGCGCAGTTGCAAGTGGGCGAAGTGCATCGCGCGGGAGCCACGCGCGTCGACGCGGGGGGCAAGGGCGTCAACGTTTCGCGCGCTCTCGCGGCCAACGGCTCGGCGACCGTTGCGGTCCTCCCCGCGGGCGGGGCTCCTGCCGTGCAATTCGCGGCGCTGCTGTACGACGCTGGCGTGGCCTATCACTTCATCGATCTCCAGGACGCGGTGCGCACCAACATCACCTTGGTCGAGGATGACGGCACCACGACAAAGATCAACGAACCGGGCAGGGACTCGGGCTCTTCGGACGCGGCCATGATGCTCGACGCCGTCGAAAGCCACCTCAACGGAGCCTCATGGGTGGTCGGCTGCGGAAGCCTTCCCCCTGGCATCGACGGCTCGGTATACGTGGCGCTCATCGAGCGGGCGAAGGCGAGCGGTGTGCGCGTGGCGATCGACACGTCGGGTGCCGCGTTCGCCCAGGTGGTCGAAGCGGGTCCTGACCTGGTCAAGCCCAATCTCGAAGAGCTCGAAGAGTTCGCAGGGAAGCCGCTGGTTCTACTCGCCGATGTGCTGGAGGCCGCGCGCAGTCTCGTCGGTTCCGGTGTGGGGACAGTCGTGGTGAGCTTGGGCGAGCACGGCGCGCTGGGGGTCGATGCGACCACCGAGGTACACGCGATCTCGCTGGTAGACAAGCCACTGTCGACAGTGGGTGCGGGCGACTGCTTGTTAGCCGGGTATCTTTCCGCCGTCGAGAAGGGCGCTTCGCTGACAGACGCGGTCGCCAGAGGCGTGCTCTGGGGAGCGGCCGCCGTGGCGCTTCCGGGCAGCAGGGTGCCTTCGCCTGCCGACCTCGGCGGGCCCGTCGTCCGTGTGTCATCCCCGCTTCCCCTTGACATGATCGTGACCTCTACGCCTAGCCACTCGGCCCCGACCCACGAAGGATGATCACCATGACCACACGAACTGTGGAGATCGGCTCCTCCGTCGGCCTGCACGCGCGCCCAGCCGCGCTGTTTGTCAAGGCCGTCAACGAAGCGGGCGTTCCCGTGACAATTTGCAAGCCTGGCGGCAAGCCTGGCCCTGCCAACTCGATGCTGGCCATCATGGCGCTCGGAGCGAAGCACGGAGACACCGTGGAACTCGGTTGCGAGGCCGAGAATGCTAGCGCCGTGCTCGATGTCTTGGTAGCGCTGCTCGAGCGCGACCTCGACGCAGAGAACTAGCGTGGCCATGGACGGCGTGGTCCAGGGCATAGGCGTCAGTCCAGGGTCGGCATATGCCCCCGTGGTGCAGGTGGGGGCGGCCGTGCGTCCGCCCGCGGACGAGGCGGTCCTCGAGCCGGAAGAGGCAGCCCGCATCATCAGGGAGGCTCTCGAGGCGGTCGCCGTCGAGATCGAGAGACGCATCGGCCTTGCGAGCGACAACGCCGCCGAGATTTTGGGAGCCACGGCGATGCTCGCGCGCGACCCCGGCCTCATCGACGGCGCGATCGGGCATGCGTCGGCGGGAAAGGGGCCCGCATCGGCCCTTGACGCCGCGACCCAGGAGTACATCGACCAGTTCGTGGCGCTGGGAGGGTATTTCGCCGAGCGGGCGACGGACCTGCGCGACGTGGGCGACCGGGCGATTGCGTTTGTGCTGGGGGTGCCCTCTCCCGGCATTCCCGAACTCGACGCCGAGTGCATCCTTGTCGCGTTGGACCTCGCCCCTGCCGAGACGGCAACGCTCGACCGTTCCAAGGTGGTCGGCATCGTTACCGAGCACGGCGGGCGCACGAGCCACACGGCGATCCTGGCCGCGCAAATGGGCATTCCCGCGGCGGTCAAGGTTGCCGGAGCCACCGGTCTCGCCGACGGCACCCCGATCCTTGTCGACGGCGAGACGGGGCAGGTCCACATCGACCCGTCGGGGGAGCTCGTCGACAAGCTGAGGCAGCGCGCCGCGCGTCGCTCGGTCGCGCTCGCCGACAGCAAGGGTCCAGGCATGACAAAGGACGGCAAGCGGGTGGCCCTGTTGGCGAACATCGGCGGGGTCGAGGACGCCGTGGCCGCAGGGGCTGCCGACGTCGAGGGCGTTGGGCTGTTCCGCACCGAGTTTGTCTTCCTGAGCGCCAAGACGGCACCCACCGTCGAGGAGCAAGTTGAAATCTACAGGCAGGTCTTTGCGCCCTTCGAGGGTAGGCGTGTCGTGGTGAGGACTCTCGATGCGGGCGCGGACAAGCCGCTCGCCTTCGCCGATCTTGGGGCCGAAGAAAACCCCGCACTCGGTAGGCGAGGGCTACGGCTTTCTGCGGAGCGTCCCGACCTTCTCGACGCTCAACTCGAGGCGCTCTCGATCGCCGCGAGTGAGACAGGGGCCGACGTGCGCGTCATGGCGCCCATGGTGGCTCTCGTTGAGGAGGCCGCGTGGTTCGCGAGGCGCGTGCGCGAGAACGGCCTCAAATCTGTGGGTGTGATGATCGAGGTGCCCGGGGCGGCTTTGCGGTCCGCGCACGTGCTTGAGGAGGTCGACTTCGGTTCGCTCGGAACGAACGACCTCGCCCAATACACGATGGCCGCCGACAGGATGCAAGGGGAGCTCTCCGACCTGCTCGACCCGTGGCAGCCTGCCGTGCTCGATATGGTCGCGGCGGCGTGCAATGGCGCGGCGATCACGGGAAAGCCAATGGGAGTGTGTGGTGAGGCGGGAGGAGACCCGCTCCTGGCCCTGGTACTCACCGGACTTGGCGTCACGAGCCTTTCCATGGCCCCATCCAAGGTGCCCATGGTGCGGTTGGCGCTGTCTCTTCACAGCTTCTCCGCCTGCCAGCGACTTGCGTATCTGGCCCGCTCGGCGAGGACGGCCTACGACGCGAGGGAGGCCGTGATCGCGGCGGCCGCGGTTGAACTCACGGCCGTCCTGTGACTTTAGGCGAGCGTTCGCCCTAGTCTTGCTGCATGACGCACGATGAATCGCGTGATCCACTCGTGGCGCAGCGACTCGCCTCACTAGTCGCAGCATCGCGCACCCCGTTGACAGCGGAGGCGCTTGCTTCGCTCGTTGGTGGACACGCGGCTCTGACCGCGCTCGTGGTCACCAAGGCCTCGCCGTCGACCAACTCGGAGCTTCTAGCGGCCCTGACCGCTGAGCCTGATGCATGGCCTCACATGAGTGCTCTGGTCGCGGACCACCAAACAGCGGGGCGGGGGCGGGCCGACCGCGAGTGGCACACGCCCCAGGGCGCCGCGTTGACGGTCAGCTATGTGCTGAGGCCCCGTTTGCCGCGAGAGCGGTGGGGGATCCTGCCCCTCGTCGTGGGTCTCGCCACGGTCAAGACCCTGCGGTCCGCGGGCATCGACGCGAGCCTCAAGTGGCCAAACGACGTGGTGGTGGACTGCTCGTCCCAGGGCGGCGGCGAGGGCGGCGGCGAGAAGGACGAGATCGCGGGCTGGGGTTCGCTGCGCAAGATCGCGGGCATCCTGTGTGAGGTTCACGACGACGCCGTGGTCGCGGGCATCGGCGTCAACGTCTCGCAGACGCCAGCCGAACTTCCCGTGCCCCACGCGGCGTCCATCGCCACGGTGGGTGCCAGGCAGCTCGATAGGTCGATGCTGCTCGACGCGTTGTCGCAACATGTCGCCGCCGAGATCACAAGCGCTGAGGCGGACCCTCACGCGTTTGTGGCAGAGGTCGCCACCGTGACGTGCACGCTTGGACGCCAGGTGGTGGTAGATCGCGCGGGCGCCCCGCCCATCACAGGCGTGGCCGAGGGCATCGGCGCCGATGGCTCCCTTCTGCTGCGTACGGTCGCGGGTGAAGTGGTGGAAGTGACGGCAGGCGACGTGCGTTTGCGGGCGGCACTGTGACGATGGGCACGACGCAGTGGCCCTGAGCGAGCCGGCCAGGCGCACCTGAATAGCACGTTGACTCCCTGAGGCGCTGTGGCACTGGAGGGGGCGCCCTTGTTCAGCACCTAGTTCTGCTACTTCTAGATACTGGGAATTCGACACGATGACGTTGATGTTGGTCATGTCACGACAATGGATGAGGCTCCGTCAGATGGTCAGGAGCTTCTGAGGCGAGCGCGGGTGGCGATGCCGCTCGCCATGGCGTGTTTCACCGTGCCCTATGTGGCGATGTTCACCACGATTCAGTGGCTTAAGCCGACAGGCACTGAGGGGTTCAGAGACCTCGCCTACTTTGCTGGACTGCTGCTCTTGGGTGTGGTGCTCGTGGCGGTGGTGATCCCAATAGTGGTCTTTACGCTGGGGAGGCGGCTGGACGCGGCGACGCGCGAATGGGAGACAGCGCGCGCGGTCATGGCCTTCGGCGGCGCCGGACTTGCGTTGGGTCTTGTGCTGGCGGCGCCCATGACATGGGCGATGAACGCTTCCTTGGTGGGCACGATCGCAAACGTGGCATTGCCCGCCGCCGTTGGGGGACTGGGCACACGCCTTCTGCTTCCCGTCGCGTTGGCTCACCGCTGGGTCTTCGTGCTCTCGTGGGTGCTCGCCGCGATTCCGGTTGCGGGCGTCGGGGCGCTCTTTCTTTCCTTGCACTTCCAGTAACTCTCCAGCGGGCGGGCTCCGCCGCCGTTGGAGAGTTGTTGGGCACGTTTCGCACAGCCTTGCCCGCCTCGTGCCAGGTGAGTTCGGCTGTGTCGGCCGTGTTGGCTGTGTCGGCGTAGGTGCCGCGGAACGGGCACCTGCTAGCCTCAATTCACCATCAGCGCCCCGCACCTTCGCGGTGTAGCTTCGACGATGCGCGGACGACCTGCCGGGGGCAAACGTGGCCGAAGACGACATGTGGGCAGTGGCATGAGCGTGAGCGAGCCGACAAAGCGCACGTGGATAGCTTTGGGCCTTGCGGAGGCGTTGTTCGGGGTGGCATATTCGGCGTGCGCTCTGCTCGCCTTCCAATTGCGTCTCGAAGAGGGGCGCGACGCTTTGGGCGTCCTCGAGCTGTTTGTCGTGCTCCTCATTGCGGGCTCCTACGCGGTCTTGTTCGCGGTGCCGTTGGCAGTGCACACCGCCGGACGGCTCACGGCGCGCCTCACTCGCGACCGGTCAAAAATGGCGGCCGCCTCCGCTCAGCTCGTGGTCGGGCTTGGCCTGGGCGCGGTCGCGGCGTACGCGATCTCACGCGAGAGTGGTGTCGAGCTCCCTGCGGCAGTACTTGCGTTCGTAGCGCCCGCCGGCATAGCGAGCCTCGGAACTCACCTGCTTGTGCCTCTGGCGGTGCGCCACCTGTGGATCCGAATCGCCTCGTGGTTGCTCGCAGCGGTCCCGGTGGCGCTAGCGGCTCGTTTCGCGCTGAGCCTGGTGACAGGGAACTCCTAGACGGGGAGTGTGAGCTCCGGCGAGTTGTTGCGCACGTTACCCACGGCCTTGCTGACCTCGTGCCACGCGAGCTCGGGGGCATCGGCCGCGGCCGCGGCGAGGAGTTCGTCGGGAGTCGACGCACGGTCCAACCACGCCCGCCAAGCATCGGGCCGCATCATGACCGGTTGCCGGTCGTGGATCGTGGACATCTCGCCCCGCGCGGCCGTGGTGACGATCGCGCACGTGATGAGCCACTCGTCGTCGGGGGAGCGGCGCCACGCCTCGACCAGGCCGGCGAACGCGAGGGGCGCGTCGTCGGCAGGGTGGATGTAGAACGGCGTCTTGCCCTCGGCCATCGCGCGCCACTCGTAGTAGCCGCTCGCGGGGACGATGCATCGGCGCTTGGCAAACGCAGTGCGGAACGACGGCTTCTCACTCACCGTCTCCACCCTGGCATTGATCATGCGAGGGCCGATAGACGGGTCCTTTGCCCACGAAGGCACGAGCCCCCACGCGGCGAGGTCGAGCGTCGGCCCCTCGTCCGATGGTCGAATGACGCGCACCAACTGGGTGGGTGCCACATTGAATGAAGGGGGCAGGAGTCGGTGGTCATTTGTCGTGAAAGCCAAGGAAAAAGCGTCGGCCAGGTCCTGGTCCGCAAGAAAGTCCGCGTAACGGCCGCACATGACTCCATTGTGGAGGGTTTGTGACGAACTGCACGCGCCACACGCGCGGGCTCGGCGACCTGCGCGGCGAGTGAGGCTCGTCACTGTTGCCAGCCGATAGTGTGGGGGGTTTGCCCGCTTATGAACCCATTTAGGGATCGACAAAACGGACATTGACCCCGCGTGTGAGACGTCTCACAAAGCCCCATTTTGGCCCTCGGCGGCGTTCTAGGTTCTGTTCAGGAGGGCTGCGGAGTGTCATCGTTGAGGCATCGGGCTGCACGAAAGAAGTTTCATCTCCCACGGAAGGGACAACTTACATGGCCGCCCCCATCACGCTTTCAGTCGTTCAGCCGCTCGCCACACGAGCCTGGGCCACAGCGATCAGCTACGTCGTCATCTACGGTGTCTCTTTTGCCTTCTTGGCTCCCCCCGCCACTCAACTGGCGATGCAGGGACAGTCGGGCTACGCGTCCCAAAATGCGACGTTCGCGCTTCTCCTTATGGCGGCGCTCACCGTCACCTTTGGCGCAGGAGCCTTCGCATACAGCGTCGGATGGCGCGTTGAGGCGGATCTGCGCAAGCACCGCACCAGTGAGCGTCGCGCGCTCATCGAGTTCGCAGGCTTTGGCGCCCTTCTCGCCGCGTCGACCGCGATGATCTACCTTGTCATCGTTGGCGGCTCGGGTGGCATCACCGCCTCGCTCGTTGGCTCGGCGGTTCTCGCCCTCCTGCTTCCAGGCCTCGCGGCCGCGCTGTTCACTCGCTCGGTCGTCGACCACGTCGCCGCAGCCAAACGCGAACTGTTCGCCACGTCGCTCAGCGCGCTCGCGGTCATCGTTCTCACCAATTACTTGATTGTCGGCTCCCTTCCAGCTTTAGCCGACCTGCCTCAGCTCTTCGGACTGAAGTAGTCCCTCCGCCGGCGATCCTG
>JAYTGI010000059.1:0-2580 GCA_043733605.1 Demequina sp.
AACCACGTGTGATTTCTGAAGTCGCCGATCATGCTTGCTTACCTCCTTCTTGATGGAGGGAAGGTGAGCTGCGGTGACAGTGTCGATGCGGGTGATGTCGGCGGGCGACGGTTACAAGTACCTGCTGCGCACAGTGGCCGCCGGTGACGGCGACCGCAACCTTTCGACCCCGTTGACGAGGTATTACAACGCGGACGGCACGCCGCCGGGGAGATGGATGGGCAGCGGCGTCGCGGCACTCGGAACTGGGCAACTATGCGACGGTGATGAGGTCACCGAGGCGCAGCTTCAACTGCTGATTGACATGGGTCGTGATCCTGTCACGGGCGTGCCGCTTGGGCGCGCGTACCCGGCTTACAAATCGGCGGCTGAGCGGGTTGGTGAGCGAGTCGGTGCGCTCGATCCGGAGCTGGGTCCTGCCGCTCGGGCCCGAGCAGTCGCGGCAATCGAAGCGGAGGAATCCGAGCGTGGCACACGACGAGCCGTGGCCGGATACGACTTCACGTTCTCCATCCCGAAATCCGGCTCTGTGTTGTGGGCAGTCGCTGACGCAGGAACGCAATCACTCATCGTCAACGCGCACCATGAGGCGGTTGCAGAGGTGATTGCGTTCATGGAACGCGAGGTTGCAGCCACTCGCGCTGGTGCAACCCCTGGGGACGGTGCCGTTGCGCAGGTCGATGTGCGCGGGTTGATCGCAACAGCCTATGACCACTACGACTCACGCTCGGGCGATCCCCATCTGCACACGCACGTCGTGATTAGCAACAAGGTGCAGACCGTGCTCGACAACAAGTGGCGAAGCTTGGACGGGCGGCCCCTCCACGCTGCAACGGTGGCGCTCTCAGAGTTCCACGAAGCTGTGTTCGCGGATCACCTCACGCGCCTCTTCGGTCTTGGCTGGGAAATGCGTGATCGCGGACGGGATCGTAACGCGGCATGAGCTATCGCGAAGGTCCCGGAACAACTTGTGTCCGAGTTATCGTCGCGTTCGCGACATATCAACGAGGAGAAGGATCGTCTTATCGCTGAGTTCATAGACAAGCACGGTAGACAACCCTCTAGTGCGACGATCATCAAGCTGCGTGCCCAGGCGACGCTCGCCACACGACCGGAGAAGGTTGGGTCTGTTGTCCGGCGGTTGCTCGCGCATGGGGACTCGCATGACGAACTCATCCTGTCCGCGGGCGAGTACGTAGCTTTGGGTAAGTGGTTGCTGAAGGTGGGGCTGCTGTCGGCGCATCCGGCCGCGGACCACGACCATCCTGGACTGCAACGCGACCAGGATCTTCCGCAGCTCCCGACCGTGCGGGCGGAGTGGCTGGAGTGAACGCGGACCGGAAGTGCGCCCCCGGTAGGTTTTTCCGTCTTCATCACGCGGAGAGACCTCCGCGGCAAAGACGCAGAGCCTGCGCTGCAGCAGCACATCGTGCTGCCTCGGCTGGTCGTGGATGGAGACGACCGGAACTTGATGAGCCGATCATTCGGATTCGCCGGTTAAAAAGTCACGATCGTGTGGCACCCAGGATGGCCGATCGTCCACGCTCAGGTGGATGCCGGACGAGCGGCACGCATCTGGCCTGACCCGGATGAAGTTGACTTCGGCGCTCTCCCGGAGGTGCATCCCAAGGCACTGGCATTCTGGGATGGGTCGATTGGCGCCGTGGCCGTCTCCACTCGCCAACTTGCACAGCGCCCGTTGAGTGTGGACTCAGATCCCCCCGCTGCGTTTTTCGGTGATGTCTCTGCACCACAAGAATGAGCCTGCCGCGTGCGGATCTAAGTAGCAATGCACTTATGTGAAACGCACCATTGTCTTCGTCAGGCGCGTTGATCGCTGCGAGACATCATGAACGAAGTTCCGACGGCGGAGGCAGGGGGACCAAATGGTCAAGTTCTTTTGAGTGGATGCTCTTATTGCTGTAAAGGGCAAGGTGCCGGGGTGATTTGGTCGAGGGCGGTGTTTGCTTGGCGCTCGAATAGTGGGACTGGGTGGCCGTGCCGCAGCTGGCGCAGCGCGCGCAGACGAGAGCACAGCGTACCGCAGGGCTGGAATTCATCGGGCGGGGCGGCGCAAATGACTCGTAGTCATGTTGCCGCTAACGTAGGGTGCGAATTAGGTAACCTGCGGAGCGGAGCGGATCGTGTTCATCACTGATGGCGTGGACCTGCCCGAGGAGATCATGGACGCTCATGCCAATGGGCAGTTGGTGTTCTTCGTCGGGGCGGGGGCTTCGATGGATGATCCCTCCAAACTTCCGTCTTTCGCGAAGCTCGCGAGCGAATTGGCTCTGGCAGCCAGAGTGCCCTACGACGAGAAAATGGCGATCGACCTATTTCTTGGCTCGATGCCTTCCGACTTTGACGTGCACGCTCACGCCCACCGATTGACCTCACCAAAGGGTTCGGCGCCAAACCCCACTCATAGGGCACTTGTGCGGGTCGCCTCATCGATTGCGCCCGCCCGATTGGTGACCACGAACTTTGACGATCATCTCTCCGGCGCTGTGCTCGCCGAGTCGATGCCCGCGGCCGACCGTTGGATCGGGCCCGCGTTGCCTATGGGTGATTCGTTTACCG
>JAYTGI010000060.1:0-7178 GCA_043733605.1 Demequina sp.
GGCCCTCCTCCCGGACTCGACGCCGCACCGAGGTTCCACCCCTCCGCCAGATTTCCTACGGGTTCGTGAGGTACCCAAATCCTTCATAACGTCGGTCCTGTGGGTTCGTGAGGTACCCAAGCGCCTGTCCACAGATGTGTTTGCCGCTCCCACGCGAGGGTTCCAACTGCGGTATTCCAGGGCCTTATGACCATTGCCGATCTGCGCGACTTCATGCTCCGCAACCCGGGCCCGCATTCGTACGCAACGATTGTGGGCCTGGCGAGCAGGCACGGCGTGCGCAATGCGGTGACGGCGGGCGAAGTCGTTCGGGTCCTGCCCGATCAGTATGCGTCGTCGGTGCACGCCCAGTCGTGGACGGTGAGAATTCGCGCGGGCCTCGCGTGGACAGGTTCGTCTGCCGCCATCGATGGGCTGTCGGCCCTGTACGTGTGGGGTGCGGCCGATCCGCCATCGGGGGTTCACCTTGTGGTCGCCGAGGGCCACCATCGGCAGGCGCCGAGCTGGCTTGACCTCCGCACCGCGTCGTACCAGGTCGATCGCTGGCTCTCGACAAGGGGCGAGGCCGTTGTCTCGCCGGCCCATGCGGTGATCAGGGCGCATGCGTTGGCGCCGCCACGGGACCGGGCCGAGGTGGTGTACCGAGCCTTCCGGACCCGAATAGTCACCGGCGCAGTTCTGCGAAACGCGCTCGACGCGACCCCACGCGTGCGCCACCGTGCGGCGCTTATGAGGACCATCGAGTTTGCCGATGCCGGCGTCGAGAGCTTTCTCGAGGAGCGCGCTGCCGTGACGGTGCTGCAGGGGCGCGCTTTCGACGGGCTGGTTCGTCAACACCTAGTGAGGACTGACGCCGGCCGGTTCCGCCTCGATGCCTTTGACCCGACGACGCTCACGGCCATCGAATTCGACGGTGACGGCACTCATGCGTCTGCACCCGCCAGGTTGGCCGACCTACGTAGGGATGTCGCGCTCGCCCGCATCGGAATCCTGACCTTGAGGTTTTCGTATCGCGACATCACTGACCGGCCGGATTGGTGCCGAGAAAGCGTCACTGCGGTCATTGGCTCAAGGGCCTCGGGTACCTGATCTGCCTACAGGAGGCCAGGCTGGGAGACTTGGGGTACCTGACCTGCCTACAGGATCGCAGGGCGGCGGCGATGGGGTCGCGTCGTCTCCGGTCGCGATCGCCTGACGCGCGGTTCGCCTGACGCGCGGTTCGCCTGACGCGCACAGCACCGCGCGTCGACGCTCCGCTCTAGGCCGCGGGCAAGTGTGGGAAGGCCTGGGCGGTGGGTGTGTTGACGATACGTCCGCCCACCACGGCGAGTCCTTTGGCGAGAGCGGGGTTGGCGCCAGTGGCCACCGCCCATCCGTTGTTGGCGAGGGCGAGCACATAAGGGAGCGTCGCGTTGGTGAGCGCCACCGTCGACGTGTAGCCCACGGCGCCAGGCATGTTGGCCACGCAATAGAACACGGAGTTCTCCACCCTGTACGTCGGGTCCGCGTGGGTGGTCGCGTGCGAGTCTTCGAAGCAACCACCTTGGTCGATTGCGATGTCGACCAGCACGGAGCCCGGCTTCATGGCGGCAACAAGCGCGTGGCTCACCACGTGGGGCGCGCGGGCTCCCGCCACGAGAACGGCACCGATCACGATGTCGGCCTCGAGGCATGTCACCTCGATCTCGTGAGCGCTCGACGCGACGGTCTTGATCGAGCCGCCGTACAGGGCGTCGAGCTGGCGCAGGCGCAAGATCGAGGTGTCGAGCACTGTGACGTCGCAACCCATGCCGACCGCTTGGGAAATTGCCCCCGTGCCCGAGACGCCCGCGCCGATCACGGCCACCTTCGCGGGCCGCACCCCAGGCACGCCCGACGCGAGCACTCCGCGGCCACCCTGGCTGGACATGAGGTGATACGCGCCAACCAGCGTTGCCATGCGGCCGGCGACCTCCGACATCGGGGCGAGCAACGGCAGCGAGTAGTCCGCGAGTTGCACCGTCTCGTAGGCGATCGCGATGCAACGCGAGTCGATGAGCGCCCGAGTCAGGGGCTCGTTCGCGGCCAGGTGGAGGAACGTGAAGAGCGTGAGGTCGGGGCGCAAGTAGCCGTACTCCGACGCGATCGGTTCCTTGACCTTGAGCACCATCTCGCAATCCCAGGCGTCGTCGATGGTGCCGAGCGTCGCTCCTGCCGCCGCGTAGTCTGCGTCGCCGAATGATGAGCCGACGCCCGCTCCTGCCTGAATCGTCACGGCGTGTCCCGCCTCGACAAGCTCGCGGACTCCGGCGGGCGTGATGGCCACGCGCGTCTCGTTGTTCTTGACCTCTGCAGGAATTCCGACGCGCATGTTGTTCTCCTCGGGGGACAGGGGGTGAGTTGGTGGCGCCGATGCCCGCCCCGACGCTTCCGCAGCCGAGCCGTCGTGACCGACGATCATCCCTTATCGACAATTGTCGAAGAATCTACGACCAAAGCAAGCACAGACGAATAACATGTCCCCCAACGGCACAAAGAGAGAAGAAAACATGAACATCGGCGCCGCTGAGCCCCGATTGCCGACGAATCTTCGAATCGACTCGCTCGACGAGAAGATCCTGTGGGAGCTGATCAAGGACGCGCAACTGTCGAATGCGGCTCTCGCGGCGCGCCTGCACGTCTCGCCGTCGACGACGCACGCGCGGGTGCGCGCGCTCAAGGATTCGGGCGTCATCCGGTCATCACACGTGGAGGTCGATTTTGAGGCGCTCGGGCTCACCGTCCAGAGCCTCGTGTCGGTGAGGCTACGTGCGCAAGCCCGGCCCCAAGTCAAGACTTACGCCCGCCAGGTGGCGCAGTTGCCTAACGTGGTGTCGGTGTTTTTTGTGGGAGGGACCGTCGACTTCCTCATTCACGTGGCCTGCACGTCAACGTCCCAGTTGCGCGACTTTGTCGCAAGCCACCTGAGCATGGACCCCGCCGTCGCGTCGACCGAGACGCAAATCGTGTTCGAGCACCTCATCGGCGCCGAGCACAACAAGGGCGACGACGGGCTCACGGCAATGCGACGCAAGCTCGCCTAGACCAGGCTTGCTGCGGCCACAGTCGCCTAGACGGGCGTCGCGGTGCGCGGCGCGCGCGCGTATGAGAAGGCTGCACCCAGGTACCCGACCACCAACGCGCCCATCACCGCATGCGAGTAGCCATTCGGGGGCAAGACCACCGCGCCTACGACCGCGGCCGAGATAAAGGCGGTGTTGTATGCGACGTCGTAGAGCGCGAAGGCCCGCCCGCGAAAGGCGTCGTCCGTGTCACGCTGAACGATCGTATCGACGGCGATCTTTCCGCCCTGAACCGCAAAGCTCACGACGATTGCCGCGCTCAGCAGAGCCCATGAGGACGACGAGATCGCCAGCATCGTCTGCCCGACCGCGCCAAGCAGTAGGCACGCGACGATCCACTGATGTCTATCGACGCGGTGTGCGAATGCAGGCGTGAGGATGGCCGCGAGACCGAAGCCGATGGCGGCGAAGCCGAGCACGAGCGTGAAGTGCTTGATTGCGCTTTCGGCGCTGCCCGGTGTGCTGAGGATGTGGCGCGAGATCAGGATGGACGCGACGAACATCATCCCGTAAAGAAGCCGCCCAGCGGCCATGACGCCGAGCGCGTGGAACGGGGTGACGCGTTCACGCAAGTGGCGATAGCCTGCGCGCAGCTCCCTGAGCAGGTGGATTGCCTCGGCGGCCAGTTCCTTGCCGTCGATCGTCGTCACAGGTCCTAGGGAGCGTTTGCCAAGCGCGGTTGCGGCCCAGGATGACGTGCCAAACGCCACCGCTGCCGCGCCCAGAGCAAGAACGGCGAGCCTGTTGTCGGATACCGCTGGAACGAGGACCGTGACGACGCCTCCGATGGCAGCGCCGATGGCGGCCGCAATGGTGCCCATCGTCGGCATGATCGCGTTCGCCGTGAGGAGGTCCTCGTCGTCGACGATTTGCGGGATCCCCGCCGTCAGCGCGGCCAGAAGGAAGCGGTTGATCGACAGGGTCACGAGCGCAAGAAAATACAGCAACGGCTTGGGGGCGCCGACGGCAATGGAGCCTGCGATTGCCGCCACGAGGCCCAGCCGGATGAGGTTGCCGACCAGCACAATTCGCTGACGGTGCCACCTGTCGATCATCGGCCCAACGAAGGGTCCGACGAGCGTGAAGGGGGCGAGCAACACGGCGAAGCCCGCCGCGATATCGCGAGGTGTCGACGCCGAGGTGGGATCGAAGAAGAAGGCGGTGGCGATTCCGACTTGGAACGCGCCGTCGCCTCCTTGGGACAAGACGCGAACCCACGTGAGGAGGCGGAAGCCTCGAGATCTCCACAGGTGATTGAGGTCCGCGAGGAAAGTCATGGCAACAGGCTAGGGGGTCGCAAGGACTCGATCTGCCCGACCGCTTTCTTGGCCGCGCATTGACGGCTAGCGTTGGTCGTACATCCGGGAGGGAACGCACATGTCATTTGGTCAGGCCGTCAGGTCGGGATTTCGTCAGTACGCCACGTTCAGCGGGAGGGCCACCCGTTCCGAATTCTGGTGGTTCTACCTCGCGATGAGTATCTCTTCATTCGTCTTGGTCGGCATTCCGTACATCTTCTTCGTCATCGCCTTGGTCGCGTGGAGCTCAGGCTCCGACTCGGGATCGTCCAGTTTGCCGGCGCCTGCATGGATTGCGATCATCTTGCTGGGGCTCGGCGCCCTTGCGAGCCTTGCGCTCAGCCTGCCTTTGTATGCGGTGATGGCGCGTCGCCTGCACGACACCGGACAGTCGGCTCACTGGATCTGGCTGAGCTTTGCGGGCGCGGGCATCGTCCCCTTAGTCATGTGCATCATGGACGGCAACGCGTACGATAACCAGCACGGTCCGGACCCGAAGGCGAGCGAGCGGTACTCCGGCGAGTTCCCCTCTTCGGGGTACGCGCAACCCGGGTACACGGCGCAGCCTAGTTACCCCGCCGTCCCCCCGCCGTACACGCCGCAGGCTTCTCCTGCTGCTGGGAACGATCCTTTCTCCACGCCAGGTAACTAGCGCTCTGCCGCAGACGCTCGGGGCCGCGGTGGCATCAGCCGCTCTCCCGCTGGATCGCTCCGCGAAGCCGATGTCGTGCCCACAACCCTGGACGAGGCACTATCCCCAGCGGGAACTCCGCCCATCCAGGAATCCTTGCGGCCCCTGTAACTTGCCTCCTATGCAGGTGAGAGGGAGGGGCCGTGGAATTGGCGATTCACCACGAGGGCGACTTTGATGCGGGAGCGTTCGTTGCGGGAGCGTTTGATGCGGGAGCGTTCGCAAAGGCGGAGCTTGACCGGGTCGCGTGTGATCTTGCCGAGCACAGGGAACCCGCGCGCGAAGATGTGGCTGGCGCTTCGCTTGCCTCTCTAGTCGCTGCGCGCGATGCGCAACTGTGGGCGGCGATCAATTCAGGAGGGCCAGCTCTTGAGTGACCTGCGCATCGATGGCGATTCGCTCCGCGAGGCGGCTAGGCGCATTCGCGAGGTGGTTGACTCCTTCGCCACAGCCGGGTCCGACGCCCACGACGCGGCCGACTATGTGGGGCACGGGGGCCTCGCGAGCCGGGTGAAGGAATTCTCAGATGGTTGGGACATTCATCGAGGGAGATTCAGCGACGAGCTCCGACAGATGGCGGACATGCTCGAAGCTGTGGACGATACGTTCACGGACCTGGATAACCACACCGCTGAGCGGGTGAGGCAGGCCACCGCGACGGTGGAGTCGGCGCTGCTTCCATGTGGTGACCAGGGGACCCGGGATCCGGTGCCGTCTTTGCAGGGAGGTCGCGACGCATGAGGGGAACACTGACGGCGCCCGGAGGCAATCCTGCGGCCCTTGCGGCGTCCGTCGACCGCTACGAGGCAACCGAGCGAGCGATCGCCTCCGCCGCTGACGAGCTGATGCGCGTGGTCATGGAAGGCGACTCCTTCTCAATTGACGCGCTGAACGAAAGGGCGCGCACGGCGACCGGTCACTTGAGCCAAGCCCACGTCCGCTACCAGGGCACACGGTCCGCGTTGCGCTCCTACACGGTTGACCTCGTGAGCTTTCACACAGAGGCGACGGCGGCCATCGAGCGTGAGCGGGCCGCCCGCCACGATGCGCACGAGGCCAACGAAGACTTGACGGACGCGGCGCATCATGCGCGCTCTGCGGCCATGAACCCACAGGATCAATCCACCATTGATCATTGGCAGGTTCAGGCATACCTGGCCCGCCACCGACGCGACGCGGCCGAGGACACGATGGCGGCGGCTGGGTTCGAGTACGACAAGGCCGCCGAGGCTCTTGAGCAGGCCGCGCAGCGAGCCATTGCGCTCATCGAGGCATCGTTCGAAGGCACTGACGACAGTCGCATGGACAGGCTCACGAACGCGCTGGCCGCCGCGGCCTCATTCCTGTCGAACTTGGCCAACTGGGTGGCCGACTTCTTCAAGGCGGCCTTCGATCGGATCGTGGAGGCCGTCGCGATCTTCGTCACCGCGGTCCTGCTCGCGATCGCCGTGGTGGCGCTGATCGCGTTGCTCGTTGTCCTGCTCGCGGCGGCCATCGCATTGATTGTCAATGTGCTCGTGGGGGTACTGGCGACTCTGGTGTTCCTGCTCGCGGTGGGAAAGGTGGCGTACACCGTGGCCACCGCACTGGGAGTGGACGACCTCGCGCGCATTCGCATCGTGCTCGCGGCGTTGGCGGTCTCGTGCCCGGCGCTCGGGTACTTCTTGCTCATGCGGATCGAGGGCGAGTTCTTCAAGCCCGCCCCGAAGGTCTCCCTGCTTAACCCCGTCTCGATTGACGACCACGATGCCTCGAAACTCACCGCTCAGGAGCGGGCGCTCGCGGATCTGGAAACGAACGAGCCGGACTCGGCGGACGACTTCTTGTGGCAGGCGGGGGCCGTGGACACGATCGGCGGCGGCACACAGACCGTCGTTGACATCGCCAAGATCGTTGGCGAGGACGGCACCGTGTCGTGGATCGTCACGCTGCCGTCGACCAAGGACTGGGTGGTTCCGTCGGATCAGGGCGCGACGAACGACCTCGACGCAGATGTGCTCTTGCTCGCATTCCCCGAACTGCAGTCGCAGTATGAGAAGGCGGTGATGGACGCGATGGCCCAGGCGGGAATCGGTGACGGAGAGCCAG
>JAYTGI010000061.1:0-2557 GCA_043733605.1 Demequina sp.
GTCGCGTGGCTCCCGTGGTTCGCCTCGACAGGAGCGATTGCCTGATCCCCGAACTGGCTCAAAGCGTGGCCACTGCGGTGGTCGGTCACCTTGCGCGAGCGCGTGCCACCGCGGTGGTCCTGGTGAGCTTCAGGCAAAGGGGCGGAAAGCTCCAGTGCGCGGCCCTCGATGCGCTCAGACCCCTGATAGACGGGCACGTCGAGGTCGCTGACGCTTGGGTCGTGGCAGACGGGCGCTATCGTGCTCCCGAGTGCCCCGATCGTGGTTGTTGCCCCGATGGAGGCAGGGCAGTCCCTCGGGCGCCCGCAGGCATGCCTTCATACGGCTCCCCAAAGGTTGTCGCCCACGGGTCACGCGAGACCCGCTCGGCTCTCGCCCCCGGCGATCGGCGCAAGAGGGCCAGGGCTGCCTTCCGGCGCGCATTGCGTGCGCGGGCGACGGCACAGAACGGAGCGCGAGGCACGGCCATGAGCGACTCGGCAGGTGGGCCTCCGGATCTGCGCGACTCAGAGCGGAGAGCGGCACTGGCACGCTGGAGACTCGAGAGGCTCGACGGTTGGCGCACGGCACTTTCGCATGCGGCTGTGGGAACGCTGCCAAGCGACGCCGAGACTGGAAAGCTTGCCGCCGGGCTTTGCGACATCGTGGTGAGGGACGCGGCTGTGATCTCCATGGTCCCCGGAAGGTCTGAGGTGGCGAATGCCCTGTGTGGTGACCCCGCGACGCAGGGCGTCCGCGAGGCGCTGTCCGTCATGATCGCCGCAGAAGGCGCGGTGCGACCGCGGGAGGAGGATGTCTTCGCGCTCGTGGCGCTCGCAGATCACGTCGCGTCGCTGTGTGATGAGGGTGCCGCGCCCGCATTGACGCTCGCGGGTCTCGCGTTGTGGTGGAGCGGTGACGACTCGACCGCCGATCATGCGATTGCGTGCGCGCTCGCGGCTCAGCCGGGCTATCGTTTGGCGGAGCTCGTCGCGTGCGCGCTCGAAGCGCACATGCCGCCAGGGTGGATTGCCGCCGCATAACGCCCATATGGGGTCTGCGCCGCTGTGCACCGCGCGAATGGCACGTTTCCTGGGTTTCGTACGTTGACAAAGGCGCTACAATTTAGTGAATTTGCTGCGCTGCTCAAGGCCACGGCAATCCCCTGAATGTTGAATCGAGAGGACGCCTGTGTCGCCTGACCGCACGGGCTCCGCGAGTTCCTCACGATCCGGTCGCAAACGTCCCACCTCCGCAATGCCGCCTAAGGAGCACACCACGTCCGCTACTGCCGCAACCCCCAGCACCGCACCCGCCAAGGCAACGCGCGGTCGCAAAGTAGCGCCTAAGGGTGAAACGACCGCGAAGGCTGCCGTCGGCGCGAATTCTCCAGATGTTGCCGATGACGCAGTTGACCCTGACGCCGAGGTCGTGATCGTTGCCAAGGGCGACGGAGACGACAAGGATGACGAGGATGACGAGGCCGTCACCGGCTTTGTGATCTCTGGCGAAGACGACGACGCTCCAGTTCAGCAGGTCATGACGGCGGGCGCGACGGCCGACCCTGTCAAGGACTACCTGAAGCAGATCGGCAAGGTGGCACTTCTCAACGCCGAGCAAGAGGTGGATCTTGCCAAGCGCATCGAGGCAGGCCTTTTCGCCGAGGAGAAGATTGCGTCAGGCGACAAGATGGCACCCAAGGCGCGCCGTGAACTTGAATGGATCGCCAACGACGGTCGACACGCGAAGAACCACCTGCTTGAGGCTAACCTGCGCCTCGTCGTTTCGCTTGCCAAGCGCTACACCGGCCGCGGAATGCTCTTCCTTGACCTGATCCAAGAAGGCAACCTTGGCCTCATCCGTGCCGTGGAGAAGTTCGATTACACCAAGGGATACAAATTCTCGACCTACGCGACCTGGTGGATCCGTCAGGCCATCACGCGCGCCATGGCAGACCAGGCCCGCACCATCCGCATTCCGGTGCACATGGTGGAGGTCATCAACAAGCTTGCGCGCGTCCAGCGCCAGATGCTCCAGGACCTGGGCCGCGAGCCCACACCCGAAGAGCTCGCCAAGGAACTCGACATGACGCCCGAAAAAGTGGTCGAGGTCCAGAAGTACGGCCGCGAACCCATCTCGCTTCACACGCCTCTTGGCGAGGATGGGGACAGCGAGTTCGGTGACCTCATCGAGGACTCCGAGGCCGTCGTCCCTGCCGATGCCGTGGGCTTCACGCTGTTGCAGGAAGAGCTCAGCAAGGTCATGGACACGCTCAGTGACCGCGAGGCTGGAGTGGTCGGAATGCGCTTTGGCCTCACTGACGGCCAGCCCAAGACTCTGGATGAGATCGGCAGGGTGTTCGGAGTGACCCGAGAGCGCATCCGTCAGATCGAATCCAAGACAATGTCGAAGCTGCGCCACCCGTCACGCTCACAGGTGCTGCGCGACTACCTCGACTAACCCTGGTCGCCCTGTCGCACCGCGCGGTTTGTGTGCCGCGGTGTGAGGATAGTGCGATGAGGATCGAGATCCTGCACATCAACGGTTGCCCGCACACGGCGGGCGCAGGGCAACGCGT
>JAYTGI010000062.1:0-7156 GCA_043733605.1 Demequina sp.
GGCTCATACGACTTCACGTGAGCGTCAAGGGCGGCCCTGATCTCGTCGGCGCTGATCGTCAACTCGGTCATTCTTGTCTCTCCTGTCGATGCCGCGCTAGGCGCGATCGTCATACGTCGGCGGTCAGCCGACAAGTCGTCGTCGTGCGTCGGCCAGGCGGGAGGCGACGGTGCCGTCTACCACCTCGGAGCCAACCTGAATCTTGATTCCGCCAAGAACCTCGGGGTCCACGGTCACGTTCACCTGCATGTCGTGGCCGTAGTTCTGTTTGAGAATGGAAGCCAACCGCGTCCGCTGTGCGACGCTCAGCTCGATCGCCGCCGTCACACTCACAACCATGAGATTGCTGCGCGCTGCAGCCAGATCGACCAATTCGCGCACGGCGCCCAGCAGCCTGACTCCGCGAGGTGCCGCGACCTTGCGCGCAACCAGCGCATATGTGACGGGCTCCACCTTGCCGCGAAGCACATCGTCGAGGACGCCAAGGCGCCCGTCCACTGTCGCCGAGCGATCACCGAGAGCCGTCAGCAGTTCACGGCTTGACGTCAGTTCGCGCTCGACCAGGAACAGTTGCTCCTCTACCGCGTGCAGAACGCCCGTCGACTGGGCCGCGGCCAACAGCGCAAGCCCGCCCGCGTCCTCAATCGCCGATGCCAGATCGGAGTCCGCCGACCAGCGCGCGTTTGCGAGGTTGGAGATCACCAACACCACTCGAGGGTCGTACGAGCTAAACAGCGACGTGACCAGGCTTGACTTGTCGTCGCCGTCACGGCCGGGATCGGTCAGCGCGCGACGCAAGGAACCCGATCCGTCGAGCGCGTCTACCGCGGCGAACAACTCACCTGCGAGCTCGATGCTCTCCTTGCCCGCGGCGGTTGCCACGGGGTCGAAGGCGCGAAGGACCTCGTCGCGCGCCGCCTGGCTCGTCCCTCTCATCAGTTAGGCCTTCGCCTTCGTGCTCGCCTCGAGCTCGTCAAGGAAGCCATCAATCACGCGCTGCTGGCGAGCGTCATCCGTCAGCGATTCGCCCACGATCTTGGAAGCCAGATCCGTCGCGAGGCCTGCGATCTCGGCGTGTAGCGACACGACCGCCTGCTGGCGTTCGGCCGCCAGTTGCTTGAGCGACGTCTCGGAGATACGAGCCGAGTCGTGGAAAGCCTTCTCTCTGCCGTCGGCAACGATCTGTGCGGCCTCAAGACGAGCGTCCTCACGGATCTTCGCCGCGACGACGCGCGCCTCGCGCAGTTGTGCCGTGTACTCCTCAAGAGCGACGGCCGCTTGGGCCTGCGCCTCTGCGGCCTTGGAGATGCCGCCCTCGATCAGTTCCGCGCGCTCGTCGAGCACCTTCTGGAGCTTGGGAAGGAAGACCCTCATGAACACCGCAACGATGCCAACGAAGATGATGAAGGACCACAAAAGGTCGTAGTTCGACGGCAAAATCGGGATGAAGGGCTTTTCGGACTCTCCCGATCCGGCCGCAGCGAAGATGAAGCTGACCATTAGACGAAGAGATAGCCGGTGACCAGGCCGAGGAGCGCGAGCACCTCGACGAAGGCGACACCGAGGAACATCGTGGCGCGCAGCATGCCTGCGGCCTCGGGCTGCCGGGCCATGCCCTCGATGGTCTTGCCAATCAGGATGCCAAGGCCGATGCCAGGGCCGATGGCCGCGAGGCCGTAGCCCACCGTCGCGATGTTTCCCGTGAGGGCAGTTGCTGAGGCCAGGGTAATGGTGTCCACAGTGGTTCCTTCCGTGTTTTGTGGCTGGTGGGCCACACGTTTCTAGTGCTCGTCCTCGAGCGACATATTGATATAAACGGCAGACAAGATGGTGAAGACATAGGCCTGAAGAAGCGCAACAAAGATCTCGAACAGGGTGAAGGCGATGCCCGAAGCTAGCGTGACGACGCTGAATCCCTTGAGCCAACCTGTGGCCTCAAAGAGGAAGTATTGGGTGGACGCGAACATCAGCACGAGGAGGAGGTGCCCCGCGATCATGTTTGCCGCGAGTCGGAGGGCGAGAGTCGCTGGCCTCAGGACGAAGACCTGTAGTGCCTCGATCGGCGTGAGGAGCAGGTAAATCGCCTTGGGCACGCCTGGCGGGAACAGGTTCGCCTTGAGGTAGCCGCCAAGGCCGTGCTTGCGCACCCCGTCGGCCAGGTACATCACGTAGACCCACAGCGCCATGATGATCGGCAGGCCGATGAGTGAGGTGCCCGCGATGTTCAGGAACGGGATGACGCCCGTCGAATTGAAAAACACGATCGCCACGAACAAGGTTGTCAGGAACGCGACGTACTTCTTGCCGCGCTCCTCGCCCATGATCTGCTCGACGATCTGGACCCTGACGAAGTCGACAACCATCTCGACCATGCCTTGGCCGCGACCTGGGACAATCTTGGCGTTGCGGGTGCCTAGCCAGAAGATCGAAATGAGTACCACAGCGGCAACCACGCGGACGAGCGTGATGCGGTTGAATTCGAAGATTGTCCCGCCAAAGAGCAGGGGCGCAGGGTTAAGTTCGTTGATCGACGGGGAGTGAAATCCGTCGGAACCAAACAACCACTGGAAAAAGTTGCGCGATGAACCCTCAGGGTCGCCTGCGTGAGCAGCCGTCTGCACCATGGCGGCCAGGTTCAGCACTCGCATCTCTCCCTGGGGTGGGTTCCGGGCGCAGTCACACGCGCCGGATACTGTGTGGAACTGGTCGCAAGCCTAACCTATGCGTCCCTGGAGTTCGACCCCGAAATTGCGTATGGAATGCGCGCCCTTCGCACTGCGATGAGGTCAATCGCGAGGGTTCCCATGATGCCTGCGAGGGCAACGATGCCGAAGCTGGGGCGGTCGACGTCAGACACTGAACTGAGTGCAAGCATCCCACCCACGATCACCACCATCTTGGCGAGCCACGAGCCTCCGACGATTGAAGCGAACACATGCGGGGCCTTCTTGTAGCCCATCACCATGGCCCCCTGCGTCGTGAGAGCCGCGAGAGCCGCGAGTCCAGCGCCCGCAATTGCTCCCCAGAACCCACCGCTCCCCCTGACGAGTCCCGCCGCCGTCACTCCGACGATCGCGAGCACTGTGAGTGATACCGCGCTGACGCGCAGCGCCCACCAGTAGGCGTCGCCCTCCGCGGATTTCGTCTCGGCCTCGATACGCTCAGCCACGCTTGCCCTCCTTGCTCGGTTCCGTTGTGGTCTGCTCGCCGGACGGCGCAGTCTCTCCAATGCCGCCTCGAGGTTGAGAGCGAGCGAAAGCCTCCACTCTCCTCACCGGCGCTGCCGCGGCCCCCACTCCGCGCCACAGCCGCCACACGAGTCGACGGAATCCGGGCGAGAAGGTTGTCGCCGATGCGACCAAGACGCCGACGATGAGAAGCCCGGCCGCGTACCGAAGCCGGAGGAACACCATCGACACGGTTCCAAAGGCGAGAACAAACGTCCAGAGCCACAACACCGCGACGGCCCAACGATGAGAATGCCCAAACCGCAAAAGGCGGTGGTGCAGGTGATGGGCATCAGGCTTGAAGGGAGATTGACCCTTTCGAAGCCTGCGGAGAAATGCCAATGCCATATCTATCAGTGGCACGGCGACCACGGCGAGGGGCAACAGGATCGGCAAGAACGCGGGTAGTTGTTCACGTTGGCCCACCACCGCGGTATCAATTTGGCCAGTGACGGTAATCGCGGCAGCAGCGAAGACGAGGCCCAAGACCATCGACCCCGAGTCGCCCATGAAGATACGGGCCGGATGGACGTTGTGTGGAAGGAAGCCGAGGCATGCGCCCACCATCACGGCCGTCATGACCGTGGCGAGCGACGAATAGTCGCCAGGCGAGGCGCCCCGTGCGAGCACATAGGTATAGACCATGAACGCGGTGCCGCCGATGGCGACCACTCCCGCCGCGAGCCCATCGAGGCCGTCGACAAAGTTGACGGCGTTGATTGCCACGACCACCACGACGACCGTCGCGATGAGCGATAGGTAGCTATCGCCGATCGTTCGCCCACCGATCGGAAGGGCCACGAGCTGGATTCCTCCCCATGCCATAAGCAGCGCCGCGAGGATTTGGCCCGCGAGCTTTGCCATCCAGTCGAGGTCCCAAATGTCGTCGGCCACCCCCACTACGCACACAAGCGCGGCTCCGCCGAGCACCGCCCATGCGCCATTCGAGTTTTCGAATACCCTGCCGAGGAAGGGGATCGAAGATGCCACGCCAAGTCCAGCGGCGAGCCCAAGGAACACGGCCACCCCGCCAAGCCTCGCGGTGGGCACAACATGGACATCCCTGGCACGCACTGCCGTGACCGCGCCTACGCGAATGGCGACATGCCTCATCACGGGTGTTGCCACGTAGGTGACCAAGGCTGAGATCACAAGGAGAGCGAGGTATACCTTCACTCAGCGTCCTCTGCCTTATCGAAGGCTTCGATGCCTGCGACCTCGACGAGCCTGTCCCAGCTCACGCCGCCGTCCCGAACGACCCGCAACGAGGGGCCCGTGGCATCGACGATTGTCGACGCGACGCCAAGTGGGCTGTCGCCCGCGTCAAGATAGACGGACACCGCGCCGCCAAGCTGATAGCGCGCGGCCTCCGCAGTCGTAGCGGCGACCAACCCTGTGCGGTTGGCGCTCGTCACGGCAAGGGGGCCCGTGCGAGCGAGCAACGCGAGAGCCGCCTCATGGGCGGGCACGCGCAGCGCGACGGTACCTTGCGTCTCGCCGAGGTCCCACGCCAGGCTTGGCTGAGCGTGAACGATGACGGTGAGCGGCCCTGGCCACAGCGCGTCCATCAGCGCCCTCGCCGGCGCAGGCACGTCGCGCGCGAGGCCGTCGACGGTGCGCACGGAAGGAATCAGGACGGGGGGCGGCATGTGCCTGTCGCGGCCCTTTGCGGCGAGCAGCCGCGCGACCGCCTCGGGCGAGAACGCGTCGGCGCCGACTCCGTAGACAGTATCGGTGGGAAGCACGATGACTTCGCCCCTAGACACCGCGTGGACGGCCGCATCGAGCGAGGGTCCCCACGTGGCCGGGTCGAAGCAAGGCAGGATCACGCGCACCAGTCTGGCACGGCCGCCACCACTTGACGGGCGCAAGCGCCGCTCGTCGCCTACTGCCGTGGAGGGGCTACGCGCGTCGCGCGATGAGCATCCGGTCCCGCCCCGTCAGGTCGGCTCGAGTCTCGATCGACTCAAACGCGCCCGCGTGGAGGGCGAGTTGCCTCGTCGCCGAGCCCTGAATGTCCGCGTGCTCCATGACCAAGAGCCCTCCAGGACGCAAAAGGCGGGCTGCTGCCGCGACCACAGCGCGCGGCACATCGAGACCGTCTTCTCCCCCTCCAAACAGCGCGGAAGGAGGGTCGTAGTCGCGGACCTCGGGGTCGATCGGGATCGCTCCTGATGGAATGTAAGGGGGGTTCGACACGAGCACATCCACGCGGCCTTCAAGCTCACAGAGCAAGCCAGCATCCCCTGCGTCCCCTAGCGCGACTGTGAGGTTCGCAGCATGGACGCCTTCCGCATTGAGGGTCGCGAGTTGGACGGCCTCGACCGAAGCATCGACCGCGTGGACCACGGCCGCGGGAACCTCTGTGGCGGCCGACAACGCGATCGCACCTGTGCCGCAACAGAGATCGACCACGAGCGGCTGGCGCCCGGTCGCCGCGATTGCCGCTGCCTCGTCGATCGCGACTTGAGCCACCACCTCCGTCTCCGGACGCGGCACAAAGACTCCTGCGCGCACCTGGAGGGTCACGTAGCGAAAGACGGTCGAGCCAACGATGTGTTGTAGGGGTTCGCGGGCTTCGCGCCTGGACACGAGCGCCGCGAAACGCCTCGCATGGTCGGGGCCCACCTCGACCTCGCCCACTGGGAGTCGGTCGAGTCCCATCGCGAAGGCGGCAAGCTCTCGCGCATCGTGATCGGGAGAGGGCACCCCCGCGTCGGCGAGGCGCCCCGATGCCTCAGCCAGAAGGGAGCGCAGGTGCGGCACTAGTCCTCGTGGGCCGCGAGACGAGCTGCCTCGTCGGTATCGATCGCGGACTGAATGACAGGGCCCAGATCTCCCGCGAGAACGTGGTCCAGGTTGTACGCCTTGTAGCCCGTGCGGTGGTCCGCGATGCGGTTCTCGGGGTAGTTGTACGTGCGAATGCGCTCGGAACGGTCGACGGTGCGGATCTGCGACTTACGAATGTCGGAGGCTTCAGCATCGGCGGTCTCGCGCTCTGCGGCAAGCAGGCGGGCGCGCAGGATGCGCAGCGCGCTCTCCTTGTTCTGGAGCTGGCTCTTCTCGTTCTGGCAACTCACCACGATGCCGGTGGGAACGTGCGTGAGGCGCACTGCGGAATCGGTCGTGTTGACGGACTGGCCGCCAGGTCCGGACGAGCGAAACACGTCGACGCGGACGTCGTTCATGTCGAGATTGACCTCGGTGACCTCTTCGACCTCGGGGTACACGAGCACGCCAGCGGCAGACGTGTGGATGCGGCCCTGTGACTCGGTCGCGGGCACACGCTGGACGCGGTGCACCCCGCCCTCGTACTTGAGCTGGGCCCAGACGCCGTCTTGGGGCGCAACCGTGCCCCTGGACTTGATGGCCACGGAGATGTCCTTGTAGCCGCCCATGTCTGTCTGGTTCGCCTCGAGGACCTCGGTTTTCCAGCCTTTGTTTTCTGCGTACTTGAGATACATCTTCAGCAGGTCGCCCGCGAAGAGCGCAGACTCCTCCCCGCCTTCACCAGACTTCACCTCGAGGATGACGTCACGCGCATCGTCGGGGTCGCGAGGGATCAAGATGCGACGGAGCGTCTCCGTGGCGTCCTCAACGACCGCCTCGAGGGCAGGGACCTCCGCGGCGAATTCGGGATCGACCGCAGCCATGCCCTGCGCCGCCTCGAGATCGTCGTAAGCGGCGGCCCAGACGCGGTGCGCTGCGACGACGCGGCCGAGTTCTGCAAATCGGCGGCCTAGGGTACGCGCCCGTCCCCCATCGGCGTGAACCGCAGGGTCGGAGAGCTCATGCTCAATCTGTGCGTACTCCTCCAGCAGAGGCTGGACGGCTGCGAATGCTTCGGCCACGTCGTCGCGCGGCGATTACTTCTTGCCGTAACGCTGCTCGAAGCGCGCTACGCGGCCACCGGTGTCCATGATCTTCTG
>JAYTGI010000063.1:0-7143 GCA_043733605.1 Demequina sp.
CCTGGCGGCACGCGTCGTAGATGCTCGCCTGGACCGCCGTCGCGGCGGCGTAGCCCAAGATGTCGACCTGCAGGTGAATGTCGCTTGTGCCCGTCTGAAACAGGGGGCCGTCGGTGTTCAGCGGGCCACGCAGTTCGGCCGTCGAGAACACGAAGATCGAGTCGCCATCGCCCGAGGTGTGCACGGGGTTGATGGCCCGCACCTGTCCGTGAGATGCGAGGTGGGCGACCTTCTCGTAGTGCTCGGTCGAGCCGAGGTCTACGTTGATGCCCACCACCGTGATCGTCGTGTTTTCGAGATTGCGGGTGACGCGTTCGGTGACGTCCTCGAACCGATGGAATCCGCCACGGCCGTCGCGATTGCCCGCGAGCACGGAGCCGTCTGGCAACACCACGTTGCCCATCGCGTTCACCACGGACATTGCTGTGACGATGATCCCACCGCCGACGTCGACGCGCGCCGAGCCGACGCCCCCCTTCATCGCGCCCGTCCTGGCACCCTGGTCGAGCCACAGGAACTTGCCCACGGCCGCGCCCGTACCGGCGCCGACGTTGCCGCCGAGGACGGGGGCGTCGGACGCGTTGCGGTAGGCCTCGGCCCCGTATGAGGTCTCGAACGGGGCGATGTCCATGCCGAGGTCGTAAATGGCCGCGCCTGTGATCGAGGGGTTGACGATGCTCCCCCCAGGGCCGGAGCGGGAGCCGCGGCCGTCGGCGCGCAGGCTTTCTGAGATGGTGGACGCCGCCATGAGCCCCGTGCCGCTGCCGCCCGAGACGAAGATGCCGTTGAGCTTGTAGTTGGTCTTGCCGCCGCGAAGGCCGTCCGTGTTGTAGCCGCCTGCGCCGCCGCCGTACGCGAGGAACGCGACGCTTAGGCGCTTGTCGAACATGATCGCGGTGCAGCCCGTGAGCTTGTCCAGGTGGGTCGCGTGGCCCACCCGGACGCCGGTGAGCGCGGTGAGGGTGTTGTTCATGGTGCGCTCGATTCAGTGGGGCGGGTGGTCACACACTACGGCCCGGCAAGGGGGCTTGCGCCAGGCGCCATCGCTTCGGTTATGATCATGGCTTGAGGGGAGTACTTCTCAAGTTCCACTCCGGTCAATACGAACGTTCAGTAACGTTCCCGGACGGGCGCCCGCCGCACGGAAGTGCGGAAGGTGAAGGAGACCTCAGAGCATTTCTGTTCTGAGGAGACCCCGCGTGATTCCCTTCCCCCTTTTCGCTCACTCTGTTGTAGCCGAGGCTGCTTCGGCGTCGGCCGATGCTGCGCAACCGTCGATCGGAACCCCGGGCCTATGGGCCCTCACGCTCACTGTGGTCCTTGCGGTCTTTGCATTGGACTTTGTGATCACCCACAAGCCGCATGAGGTCGCGATGCGGGAGGCCGTGAAGTGGTCGATCATCTATATCGCGCTGCCGTTGGCCTTTGGCGTGTGGGTGATCGCGGCGCACGGCGGCCAGCTCGGCCTCGAGTACTACACAGGTTACCTGGTGGAGAAGTCGCTTTCCGTGGACAACCTGTTCGTGTTCATGCTGCTACTGGCGGCATTTGCGGTGCCGCGGGAACTGCAGCAGCGGGTGTTGCTGATCGGTGTGGCGGGCGCGTTGGTGCTTCGCGGAATCTTCATTGCCTTGGGCGCCGAGATGCTGCAGCGCTTCGACTGGACGTTCCTGTTCTTTGGCGTGATCCTGGTCGCCACCGCCGTGAAGGTGTTGCGCGATGCCCTTCGCGGCGTTGACCACGAGGTCAACCCCGACGAGATGCGAAGCGTGCGGCTGATCCGCAAGTTCTGGCCGGTCACCGATTCGTATCGCGGCACGCGCCTCACGGTGCGCGAGAACGGACGACGCGCGCTGACGCCGCTGTTGCTCGTAGTCGCGGCGGTCATCACCACCGACATCGTGTTCGCCGTGGACTCTGTGCCCGCCGTATACGGCATCACGGGCGACCCGTACCTGGTATTCGTGACAAACGCGTTCGCGCTCATGGGCCTGCGCGCCCTCTACTTTGTGCTCGAGGGAGCGCTATCGCGGCTGGTCCACCTTGGCTATGGGCTCGCGGCGATACTCGCGTTCATCGGCGTCAAGTTGGCGCTGCACTGGGCGCACGGCATCTGGCCCGCAACCCCCGAGGTGCCGACGCTGGCATCGCTTGGTGTGATCGTGGGAGTGCTTGGTGTGGTGACCGCGACCAGCCTGTGGGCCACGCGCAAGAGCGGCGACGATCAGGACGGCGACGAACAGCAAGGCGTGCACATCGGCGGGTGACGCGATGTCCGATTTCCGCTAGCGTACGCCGCCGCGGCAAGGCAGGCTGGTCCCCATGACCACCGCCCCGCTCGACTTCGCCGCGTGCTATTCGGCGGTGTCTGGGCGCGACCGACGGTTTGACGGGCAGTTCTTCACGGCGGTGCGGTCGACGGGAATCTATTGCCGGCCCAGTTGCCCCGCTCGCACGCCCAAGCCCGCGAATTGCACGTTCTATCGCACTTCCGCCGCTGCGCATTTGGCGGGCTTCAGGGCGTGCCGGCGCTGCCTGCCCGAGGCCGTGCCCGGCAGTCCCGACTGGAACCTGCGCGAGGACACCGCGGCGCGAGCCATGCGCCTCATCGCCGATGGCGTTGTCGACAGGGAGGGCGTCGCGGGGCTGTCGCTGCGGCTTGGATATTCGGAGCGCCAGCTTGGGCGCATCCTGACCGATGAGCTTGGCGCGGGCGCGCTGCAACTGGCCCGCGCGCAACGGGCCCAGAACGCGCGACAGCTTTTGGTCGCGACGCCGATGCCGGTGAGCGACGTGGCCTTCGCGGCCGGGTTTTCCAGCATTCGCCAGTTCAACGACACGATGGGCGAGGTGTTCGGTCTCACGCCCACCGCGCTGCGGGGGGCCGCGCGCGCCGCCGAGCGCGGGCAAGGGGCGGTCGCCGCTGGCGTGATCTCGTTGCGGCTCGCGGCGCGGGAGCCTTTCGACGGCGCGGGAGTGTTGAACTGGCTCGCCGCCAGGGCGGTTGCTGGGCTTGAGTCTGTGAGTTTCACGTCGGTGAGTCTCGAGGCGGTGAGTTTCACAGCGGCGGCGCGGCGGGTTGACGAGCGCGGCGGGGATGAGCGCGGCGGGGATGAGCGCGGCCTTGTGCGGTTCGACGCGTACTCGCGGGCCGTCCGACTCGACGGGGGCGCCGCGGTCGTCACGCTGCGTCCGCAGCTGGGGGCAGTGGCGCTCACCGCGCGGCTCGAGCACCTGCAGGACCTCCCGGCGTTACTCGCGCGCGTGCGCCGCCTGCTCGACCTGGACGCCGACCCCGATGCGGTGGATCGCGCCCTGCGCGCTCACCCCCTGGTCGCGGCGTCCGTGCTCGCGTCGCCCGGAATCCGCATCCCTGGCTCGCTCGACGCGACCGAGATGCTGACCCGCGCGGTGCTCGGTCAACAGGTTTCCGTGGCTGCGGCGCGCGCCGCGGTCGAGCGAGTGGTCGACGCGCTGGGCGAGCCGCTGCCGGCCGCGCTGGTAACCGCCTCGCAAGACGCCGCCCCGTCCGCCGCCCCGTCCGCCGCCCCGTCCGGCGCCCCGTCCGGCGCCCCGTCCGCCGCCCGCCCGGTGGACAGGCTCTTTCCCACGGCGCAGGTTCTCGCGGCATCGGTGGTCGCAGCAACCACTGGCCCCGCCGCCCGACGCGAGGCCCTCGCCCGCGCCGCGGCCGCGATCGCGGACGGAGCCCTGTCTCTCGACGTCGGCCAGACCCGCGAGAGTTTCACGGCGGGTCTCGAGGCACTGCCTGGCATCGGCCCGTGGACCGCGAAGTACCTGGCGCTGCGGGTGCTCGGCAGCCCCGACGTGTTGCTGACAGGCGACTCGGCGGTGCGCGCGGGCGCGAAGGCTCTCGGCCTGCCGTCGGAGCCGCGCGATCTTGTGGACGCCGTCGCCCCACTCGCGCCATGGCGCAGCTACCTGATGATGCACCTGTGGCGCGCTGCCGCATCCGCATCCGCATCCGCATCCAAAGGAGAGTCCCGATGATCGTTTACCAGCAGGTTGATACTCCCGACGGGCTGTTCACGATCGTGGAGCGCGACGGCGCGGTGATCGCATCCGGCTGGACGGCGGATCCCGTGGCCCTGGCCGCGCGCTCCGGCATCGGCACAGCCGGCATCGGCGGTGCTCCAAGAGAAGACGCGGAGCTGGTGCAGGGCGACTGCATTGCTGCCCCTGCTGTGCTCGCTTGGTACGCGGGGGACGCATCGGCGCTTGACGGAGTGGCCGTCGCGCAGGGCGGCACTGAATTCCAAGAGGCGGTGTGGCGGTCGCTGCGCGAGATCCCGCGCGGTGAGGTGCGCCGCTATGGCGAGCTTGCCGATGCCCTTGGCCGGCCAGGAGCGAGCAGGGCGGTGGGAGCGGCGTGTGGTCGCAATGCGGTCGCGTTGTTCGTGCCGTGTCACCGAGTGGTGGGCGCGAGCGGGGCGCTGACCGGATTCGCGTGGGGCGTCGACGTCAAGCGCTCGCTGCTGGCGCGCGAGGGTGCGAATCTCTCGTAGTCGCGCCCAGAGTCGACCAGGCGGCGGCTACCGAGGAGTCGTCAGGGCTGCCACGGCCGGTTGAGCATCGTCCGGCGGATCCCCAAAGATCGCGTGGACGTCGCGCTCGGCGCACGGGATGTTCGTGGGCCACGCGCGTGAGATGCGGTCGAGCCGAAACCATCGGCCATCGTCGCGCAGGTGGCACCACGCCAGCAGTGACCACTGCCCGCTGGTGCGCACGATGGCCATGGGTTCGACGGTGCGGCGCGTCCGCTTCCCGTCCGCATCGGCGTAGAGGATGGAGACGGCGGTGCGTCGGCGGAGGGAGTCGTCGATGATGGCGGCGTTCGCGGGGCGCGCGGTGTCCGAGTCGGAGCGCATCCAAATGCGACTCGCGACGTCGATCGCCATCGCCCGCTGGCTTGGGTCCATGGCGGCGTAGAGCTTGTCGACCGCGGTGCGGCCCTCCGCCGCGAACGGCATGTGTGGTTGCGCAGCGACTGCGACGGCAAGGGCGGTGGCCTCGCCCGCCGTGAGCGGCACGGGCCCCACGTGAGATTGCGGGAGCACGTGATAGCCGCCGCCGCGGCCCTCGGTGGACATGAGCGGCAGGCCCGACGCTGCGAGCGAGGCCATGTCGCGCTTGATGGTGCGTTGCGACACCCCAAACAGCGCGGCCAGGCGAGCGGTGGTGGTGCCGCGGGTGCCCGCCCGGCGCAGCGCCTCTGTGATGGCGAAGAGACGTTCGTGGCGGTTCATGGATTCACAGTAGAAACGGTGACATGACGGTGTCAAGGGCGGTCGCTACGGTTGCCGTAGGACACCCCGGAAGGACCAGCCGTGAAGACCGACCTTAAGAAATCGATCCCCTTCTATTCTGCGAGGAGCGGGCGCTACGACATCGTCGATATTCCGCCGATGCGCTACCTCGCGATCGACGCAGAGGGAGCCCCTCAGGGGGAGGGTTTCGCCGAGGCGCTCTCCGTGTTGTTCCCGTTCGCGTACTCCCTGAAGTTCGCTTCCAAGGTGGAGCTGGGGCGCGACTACACGGTGCCGCCGCTCGAGGCGCTGTGGTGGGCGGACGACATGAGCGCGTTCACCACCGCGTACGACAAGGCGGCGTGGCACTCCACCGCCCTGAGCCTGATTCCTGAATGGGTGACCGACGACATCGTGGACGCCGCGAGGGAAAAGGTCGCGGCGAAGATCCCGCGCGAGCTCGTGGCACGGGTGCGTCTGGACGTGATTCACGAGGGCGTCTGCGGCCAGACGCTGCACGTGGGCCCCTTTGCGACCGAAGGTTCAACGGTAGAGGCGCTGCATCGCGCTATTGCGGAAGCCGGATTGGCGCTGAGCGGCAAGCACCACGAGATCTACCTCAGCGACTTCCGACGCGTGGCCGCCGACAAGATGAAGACGATTGTGCGTCAAGGTGGCACGCCCACGGCGCGGGGGTAGCAGGACGCGGGGTTAACAAGACGGCGGCAAGAATGTGCGGCCCGCCCATTGACCTTCCCCTCGACTGGAACCCCTAGGTTGTGAGCAACCGACGCGTCGGCGCGATCTCCCAATGTTCGATGTCCCCACAGTCGATGTCCCCACAGTCGAAGGAACCGCCGTGAAGCTTGCGACCACCACCCTGATCGATGCCCCGCCGGAAGCAGTGTTCGACCTCCTCGCCGACCCAGCCAAGCAGATGTTGTGGCGCGACGGCCTCGTTGAACATCGGCCCTCTTCGCCATCCGTTGAGGCAGGCGAGGTGGGGTCGGCGGTTGACGAGGTGTTCCGCAAGGGGCGGGCCAAGACCGAGTTTGTGGTCCACTCTGAACTCATCACCTCGGACCGCCCGTCGCTCTACGCGACCCGAATCTCGCACGAGTCGTTCGCGGGGGACGTCACGTACCACCTGGACGTGGTCGACGGCAAGACCAGGCTGGTGGCCGAGGCGGACATGACGTATCAAGGCAACGTGGTGAGCCGGTTCTTGAGCCAGATGGCGGTGCACCACAATCGCAAGGACATGAAGGCCCTGGTCGCGCTCGCCGAAGCCCGCTGATCTCGCCTAGGCTTGCCCCAGAGATCGACTCAAGGAGCAGACATGAGCACCCTTCCCCAGATCACCCGCGCCGCCAACGGCGCCCCAGAGATCGACTTCAGCGGGGCGACGATGCCCGAGGACCTCGTGGTCGAGGTGCTCGAGGCAGGCAAGGGCGCGCCCGTTGTTGAGCGTCAGTCGATCACGGTTCACTACACGGGCTGGCTGTGGGACGGCGCGACGTTTGATTCGTCGTGGGACCGCGGCGAGCCCATCTCGTTCGTGATCGCGCGCGGATCGCTCATCGACGGCTGGGTGGACGGCCTCGTGGGCCAGCCGGTGGGCTCCAAGGTGCTGCTCGTGGTCCCGCCGGGGGCCGGTTACGGCCAGCGTTCGATGGGCCCCATCCCAGGTGGCTCGACCCTGGTGTTTGTGGTGGACGTTCTCGACGCGCAGTAGTTCCGACGCAGGCTCTTGAGCTCACTCACTGGCCCGTAGAGCGCGTGCGGTTCGCCCGCGGCGAGCGCCCAGTTCCGGTCGCCGCACGACCAGTGCCACCACGAGGGGGTGTCTGATAAGGGTTGGCGGCTGTTGCTGAGG
>JAYTGI010000064.1:0-2546 GCA_043733605.1 Demequina sp.
GCACGCGCATCAACGCGGACCGCGCGATCGTGGCCGTGCGACCCAACACGACCAAGGCAGAACCCGCGACGACCGCCGGCGCTGCCGAGATCGTGGGCGTGCTCGCGGCGCTGCCTCAGATGCGCGAGACGCTCGTCTCCGTGACTCCAGTGACGCGAGAGGAGGGCGTGCCGCTGTCCGAGGCCGCCATCGTCGTCGCTGGAGGTCGAGGCACAAGCGGCGACTACACGCTCGTGCGCGAACTGGCTGATGTTCTCGGCGCCGCAGTGGGCGCATCTCGAGACGCGACCGACGAGGGCTGGATCAGCCACGAACACATGATCGGTCAGACCGGAGTGACCGTGACTCCCGCGCTATATGTGGCGTGTGGGATCTCGGGAGCGGTGCACCACCGTGGCGGAATGCAGGCCTCCGGCACTATCGTGGCCGTCAACATCGACCCCGATGCCCCGATCTTCGAGATCGCTGACTTTGGCGTCGTCGGCGACCTGAACGATGTGCTGCCGCAGGCGATCGCCTCCATCAGGGAGCACCGAGGCGCCTAACGGGCAGCGCCGCCGCGGCCTTGTCGCACAAAACCGCCTGTTACGAGGGGCGTTCGCTAAGCTTCGCCACGATCGCGTGCAGTTCTTCTATCATCTCGACCTGCCTGTTGTTGATCGCCAGGAGGGTCTCGATATCCTTCTTGGCGGCCAAGTTGGTCGCGTAGTCGTGTGCGGCGAGAGCCGAGGCAATCGCGTCTTGGCGCTTGGCCGCAATGAGCAGAATGGCGCCTTGCATGCCCGCGAGCATGCTCAGGAACAGGTTGAGCAGGATGAACGGGTACGGATCCCAGCCGTGAGCAAACGAGTTGGCCGCCGCCCACAAGAGCATGAACACGATGAACCCGCTGACGAAGCCCCAACTTCCCATGAAGTTGCGCATCGAGTCCGCGGCGCGCTCACCGCGCGTGAGCTTCTCTTTGTGCGCCTCGTGCCAGTTCTTGGAATCGGTGGAGCGGGCGCTTGCAGTGATTTTCGTCGTCATGGTTTCGGAGCGTACGCCTGCGTCGGAATCGCGCGGCGCACCCACTTTCTCCGGCGAAGCGCCTGTAGCTGCTCGGCGGGGCGATCGACCTTTCTCTGCACAAGGTCGCCTATGCCCTCGGGCGCCAAGATCATCCACCTGTCACGCAAGGTTCACGCGCTCACCGAGCGCCGACTCAGCATGGGGCATACGGTGGGTAACACAGACAATCCGGACAAAAGGAGTTCCCGTGCGTCGCCTTGTTGTTACCCCCGTTGCCCTGTTGTCCCTCCTTGGAGCCCTAGTTGTCGCGGCACCCGCGACCGCGGATCCTTCACGTGCGGCAGCGCACCTGAGCGCGATAGGCCCCTCGATCGCCGCAGGTGCGGCCAGCGACCTGTTGATCTCTGAGTACGTCGAGGGAAGTTCCTTCAACAAGGCCATCGAGATTTACAACGGCACTGGTGCCGATGTCGACCTCGCACCGTACGTGCTCTCGCAGTTCTCCAATGGCTCTCCGACGGCATCCATCTCCTTGGACTTGACGGGCAGCCTCGCCGCAGGCGACGTGTTCGTGATCGCGCATCTGAGCGCCGATCCCGCGATCCTGGCGCAGGCGGACCTCACCACCGGTGCGGGCCTCTTCAACGGCGACGACGCTCTCGTGCTGTCGAAGAGCGGCGTCACAGTCGACGCGTTTGGTCAAGTGGGCGTCGACCCTGGCACGGAATGGGCGGGGGGAGGAGCGAACGACACCTTGAGGCGCCTTCCCTCGATTTGTGCGGGTGACGCCAACGAGTTCGACGCATTCGACGCATCGGCACAATGGCAGGCGTTCCCGAGCGACACTTTTGACGGCCTCGGCGCGCATGCGGCCACGTGCACTAGTGGCGGCACTGCCGGTGGCGCGATCACACCGATTCACGATGTTCAGGGAGCGGGCGCAACGTCGCCCCGCGCGGGCCAAGCGGTCACAATCGCGGGCGTCGTGGTGGGCGACTACGAGGGCGCTAGCCCGGCGTTGCGCGGCTTCTATGTGCAGCAGTCCGACGCCACCGTCGACGCAGACCCCTCGACGTCGGAGGGAGTCTTTGTCTTCAATGGCACCAACGACAGCGTCGCTTTGGGAGACGTGGTCGAGGTCACGGGAACCGTGGGTGAATATCAGGGTCAAACGCAAATGTCTTCGGTGACGGCCTTGGCGGTCACCGCGACAGGCGCCACAGTGACCCCCGCGACAGTGACCATGCCCTTCGCATCGGCGACAGCGGCGGAGGCCTACGAGGGCATGCTCGTGTCATTCCCGCAACCCTTGTCTGTGACCGATTATTACCAGCAAGGACGCTCTGGTGAGGTGGTGCTTTCGTCGGGAGGCAAGCTTCAGCAGCCCACCGCCGTGGCCGCTCCTGGCGCCGCGGCCCAGGCCGTCCAGGCGGCGAATGACCTCAACCGCATCAAAATCGACGATGCCACGAACATCCAGAATGCGGATCCGATCTTTGGTGAGGGAGGCAACCCACTGAGTGCGTCCAATCCATTGC
>JAYTGI010000065.1:0-7096 GCA_043733605.1 Demequina sp.
CTGGGGCGGGCTCTCACGCCTGTGCCAGAGCCGAACGGTGCGGGAATGATCGCGCGCGGCATCTATGCATGGGTGAGACATCCGATGTACACGTCCGTCCTGATTGCCTCGCTTGGGGCGGCCGTCGCTCGAGGCGCCGTCGCGGCCTGGCTTCTCGTCGCGGCACTCGCACTCTTCTTTGAACTCAAGACGCGGCGCGAAGAGCGCTTCCTGACGATTGCCTATTCCGGCTACGGTTCTTACGCCTCACGAACCGGAAAGTTCATCCCTTTGTTGGGCAAGCGCCGCAAACCGCCCATCGTGCACGATTGAGGAAAGCACCGGCGTGAAATCAAGCGAGTTTCGCCGGACGATTCGTCGTTATCAATTGTGAATCTGATTTGGAATTCACAAATGGTCGCGGCTCGCTCTATTGCTTCCCTACAATATAGAGGGTGGGGGACCTCCAAGCACACGTCCTATTGCACCCGGTCCGCATGCGGGTGGTACTGGTGCTGGGTACCGATGACCTGACCACCAGGCAGATCCACGAACGCTTGTCTGACGTCCCGCAAGCCTCGTTGTATAGGGCGGTTTCGCGTCTTGTCGGCGCGGGAATCATCACGGTCGTTGAGCGGCGCAGGCGCGGGGGCGCGATGGAGAGCGTCTACCGCGTGGCCGTCACTCCGGAAGCCGCGACCGCGACCGCGACGCCGGAAGAATTCGTGGCCTCTGCGGAGATGCTCGCACACTCCTTGTCCATAGACGCCGCTCGGCATGTAGCGGCGGGCGAGTGGAGCCCGCTTTCGGCCGGATTGCTTCACGAGAACGTGCACCTCACGCGCGAGCAGTTTGAATTGCTCCGTCGCGAACTTGTCGAGTTTCTTGGCGCGATGGCGCTGGCTGCGCCTCAGGACGACACGGCGGAGTTTTCAGTGATCGTTGCCGGTATTCCGCGCTCGACCGCGCCCAACTAGGGATCCACGACCGGTCGGACCACGCGTCTGCCGTTGAGTGCAAAGAATCCCCGATTCGTCCCTATGACGACGGTTGCCCCATGATCGATAGCCAGTTGCTAGATGGGTCCCGAAACCACGCATTGGCGGGGCCCCACTCGTTTGCTGGCATGATTCCGTCATCGCCTACGCCATCGAGCATCTCGAAGACCACTCCCCGTGATTTCGCCCACGCGACGGTCTCGACGATGTGGTCGGTGGGGAACATCAGCACCGTGTGGGTGGCAGGCTCATGGTCAGTTTTGGGATAGACAAGCACCTCCGCGCCCGAGCCGAGCGTGAGGGTCAGCATCCCTCGCGCGACCGACGTGGTCAAGCCAAGGACGTCGCCGTAAAAATGGGCGGCCTCGTCAATGTCGAGTACAGAAAAGGAACTGAAAGCGGGCAGTGTCGCGAGCATGGGGACCTCCTTGTCACCATCAGGTTAACTCTTGAGGCCGTGACTTTCGCGGCGGGACCGAAAGTTCGTGAGGCGGCGTTTTGTCCCACCAGCCCCGCATGTCGCGGTAGTAGGCGCGCGTGGTTGCGGCCATGACGAGTTCCTCGAGCGCGGCAAAGGCGGCAACCGCACACGCGGCCGCGACGGACCAGCCGCCGAGGCGACCGGATGCGAGGGCCCACAGGGCGGCCGCCGCGACGACAATTCCCGTTGCCTTGTTTCCCCACGTGTGCGCGATCGATGCGACCTGGAACCGCGCGAGCGTCACGCAGAGGCCCGCCACCCGGATTGCCGCCACCGCGGCAATCGCCCACCACGACCATGGCGCTAAGGACCACTCGATCAGAACTCCCACCGCGACGGCCACGGCCACCGCGAGGGCTCCATCCGCGGCCGAGTCGAGTCGCGCCCCGCGCTCGCTCGCGACACCTAGCCGCCGTGCCCAGGAGCCGTCGATCGCATCAGTAGCGATTCCGCATACGAACAGCGCGACGAGCAGCCATCGTGACGGCGATGAAGCGGCGATTGCGATCGCGAAAATTCCGCCCGCAATCGGGAACCGCGCGAGCGTCAGAAGGTCGGGCCCTGTGAATGGGGAGTGGTCGCCGCTGGTCTTCCCGCACTTCCAGGGCTTCCTGCGCTTCATGTCACCTCCTCGTCGGGCCACATTCTGGACCCGCAGGTCACGGTCGTCAACACCGGCTGTCGGAGCCAGGGGACAGGATGGTGCTTATGGCGACTGATGCCGAGGCGATCTATGCGTGGGGCGCGGGCTTGCCGCGGACCGACGCCGTCGTGGTGCACGGGCGACGCAAGCTTCGCGTTGGCTCGATGGTCTTTCTTTCGTTGAGCGCTGACGAGCACGTGATGGGCTTTGGCTATCCCAAGCTCGAGCGTGAGGCGCTGGTCGCGTCGGCGCCCTATGTGTTCACCCTGCCGCAGGGTTCTGACCTGCGCTACAACTGGGTGCTCACGCGACTGGATCGGCTCGACGCCGACGAGGCGTGCGAACTCGTGCTCGACGCGTGGGAAATGGTGGTGCCGCGTTTCCTTGCCAGGCAAACGAGGATCGCTCTCGACATGGTGTCACGCGAGGATTGACGACTGATGTCCGGCGGCGCGCGCTCGCGTATACTTGAGCCAACAGTTTCGACCCGGCAATCACCGGTGAACTTGCGGAAGAACGGAAGCCCTCGGGCAACTCAGTAGAACCGCACGGGCAGCCCGTTACAGCGGCGCCTCCTTGTCAGAGGGGGCATGAGTGGTCGGCTGTCTGTTTAGGAGACAGTGGGCAAGCGGGGTGGTACCGCGCTTTGTCTCTCGAGGCTTTATCTCTCGAGGCGGGGCGTCCTCGCAGGAGTGAGTGACCACCGCAGGTTTTTGATACCGCAGACGCTTGACCTAAGGAAACGCCGTGAGCGACGCCCGCTACCCTTTGCACCGCACCGCAGACCATGCCGCCGCTGAGGTGACGCCTTCGCCAAGCTTTCCCTCCATCGAGGAGGACGTGCTGGCGTACTGGAAGGCTGACGGCACCTTCCAGGCGTCGATCGCCAATCGCGACGACGCTGAGGAGTTTGTCTTCTACGACGGCCCCCCCTTCGCCAATGGCCTGCCGCACTACGGCCACCTGCTCACGGGTTACGCCAAGGACGTCGTCCCCCGTTTCGAGACGATGCGCGGCAAGAAGGTCGAGCGCCGCTTTGGCTGGGACACCCACGGGCTGCCCGCCGAGCTTGAGGCCGAGCGCATCCTGGGCATCACCGACAAGTCGCAGATCGAGGAAATGGGGATCGCGGCGTTCAACAAGGCGTGCAAGGACTCCGTCCTGATGTACACGAAGGAGTGGGAGGAGTACGTCACGCGCCAGGCCCGCTGGGTCGACTTCGAGAACGACTACAAGACCCTCGACGTGACCTACATGGAGTCCGTGATCTGGGCGTTCAAGACCCTGTACGACAAGGGGCTGGCCTATGAGGGCTACCGCGTTCTTCCTTATTGCTGGCGCGACGAGACCCCGCTGTCCAATCACGAGTTGCGCATGGATGACGACGTATACGCCGACCGTCAGGACCCCGCGCTCACTGTGCTGCTGCCGCTCATCGACGCTCCCGGCGACTTGGCCGATGCGTCGGCCCTCATCTGGACGACGACGCCGTGGACGCTCCCTTCCAACCTTGCCGCGGCCGTCGGCCCCGACATCGAGTACGTCGTCGTGTGTCCCTCCGAGGGCGCATTCGCGGGGCGCAAGCTCGTGATCGCCGCGGGGCGCGTGGGTGCCTACGCGCGCGAGCTTGGCGAGGACATCGAGACGATCACGTCGGTCAAGGGCTCGGATCTTGCCGGCCTCGCCTACACGCCGCCCTTCGACTACTTCGCGGGTCGCGAAAAAGCGCACCAGATCCTCACGGCCGACTACGTGACCACCGAGGACGGCACGGGCATCGTCCACTTGGCCCCCGCCTTTGGCGAGGAGGACATGAACGTGTGTGCCGCCGCCGGGATCGAGCCCGTCATCCCGATCGACTCAAGGGGTCGTTTCACCGCCGAGGTGCCCGAGTACCAGGGACTGCAGGTATTCGACGCGAACAAGCCAATCATCGACGCGCTCAAGGCGAAGGGAATCGTGCTGCGTCACGAGACCTACAACCACAGTTACCCGCACTGCTGGCGCTGCCGCAACCCCCTCATTTACAGGGCGATCGGCTCATGGTTTGTGCGCGTCACAGAGTTCCGCGACCGTATGGTCGAGCTCAACCAACAGATCACGTGGGTGCCGGAGCACATCAAGGACGGGCAGTTCGGCAAGTGGCTAGAGGGCGCTCGCGACTGGTCAATCAGCCGCAACCGCTACTTTGGGACGCCCATCCCTGTGTGGATGAGCGACGACCCCGACTTTCCGCGCATGGACGTGTACGGCTCGCTTGCCGAGATTGAGGCCGACTTCGGCAGGCTGCCGCTCGACGAGGAGGGACAGCCCAACCTGCATCGTCCCTACATTGACAACCTCACGCGCCCCAACCCAGATGACCCGAGCGGCGCGTCAACGATGCGCCGCATCCCAGACGTGCTCGACGTGTGGTTCGACTCGGGCTCGATGCCGTTTGCGCAAGTGCACTACCCGTTCGAGAACCGCGACTGGTTCGACAGTCACTACCCTGGCGACTTCATCGTCGAGTACATCGGGCAGACGCGCGGCTGGTTCTACCTGCTGCACGTGCTCGCGACCGCGCTGTTCGACAAGCCCAGCTTCAAGACCTGCGTGAGCCACGGCATCGTGCTGGGCGACGACGGCCGCAAGATGTCCAAGTCGCTCAAGAACTACCCGGACGTCAACTATGTGTTCAACCGCGATGGCTCCGACGCGATGCGCTGGTTCTTGATGTCGTCACCTATCCTGCGCGGCGGCAACCTCGTCGTCACCGAGGAGGGCATCCGCGAGGGCGTCCGTCAGGTGATGCTCCCTCTGTGGTCGACGTACTACTTCTTCACCCTGTACGCGGGTGCCGCAAACGGGGGAGAGGGCATCCTCGGCCGCGCAGTGGTCGACACCAGGGTCGACTCGCTTCCAGTGATGGATCGCTATGTGCTCGCCAAGACGGCCGAGTTGGTGCGGACCGTCACTGCGCAGATGGAGGAGTTCGACATCCCCGGAGCGTCGGACGCGCTCGCTCAATACATGGACCTGCTCACCAACTGGTACGTGCGCACGCAGCGGGATCGCTTCTGGGAAGAGGATGCGGACGCGTTCGACACCCTCTACACAGTGCTGGAGACTGTCACGCGCCTCGCGGCGCCACTGCTTCCCCTCGAGACTGAGGAGATCTGGCGCGGGCTCACTGGCGGGCGCTCGGTGCACCTGACCAACTACCCGGTGACCCCGGTCGTGTGGGCGGATGACAGCATCGGCGCCACGGCGTCCATTAAGAACGCAATGGACCAGGTGCGCGAGGTTGTCTCGGTGGCTCACGCACTGCGTAAGAAGGAGCAGTTGAGGGTGAGGCAGCCGCTCGCGTCACTCGATGTGGCGGTCGCTTCACCTGCCGCACTTGAGTCCTACGCGGACCTGATCGCCGCAGAGCTCAACGTCAAGTCAGTGCGCCTTGTCACCGTCGAAGCATTCACCGCCGCCAACCCCGTCGAGCGTCGCCTGACGGTCAACGCGCGCGCGGCGGGCCCTCGCATCGGCAAGTCGGTGCAGCAGGCGATCGCAGGCTCCAAGTCGGGCGACTGGAGCGAAACCGATGGTGTCGTCACCTCGGGAGGGATTGCGCTCGAGGAGGGTGAGTACGAACTTGCCACGGTCATCGGCGGGGATGCGGACGATGCCGCGGCCGCCTCGGTGCTTCCGAGCGGAGGATTCGTCGCGCTTGACACGACTCTCACGCCTGCGCTCGAGGCCGAGGGGTACGCGCGAGACTTGGTGCGGGCCATCCAGGACCAGCGCAAGGCCGAGGGCCTCAACGTGGGTGACCGCATCTCGCTCGTACTGACGGTGCCCGAGGACCGCGTCGCGGCCGTCGAAACCCACCTCGAGCTCATCGCACACGAGGTACTCGCGACGTCTCTCACGGTAGAGGCGGGCGACGCGTTGGCCATCGCGGTGGTCAGGGCGTAAGGGACGGCGTAAGTGACGGCGTGGGGGACGGCGTAAGTGACGGCGTGGGGGACGGCGTGAGAGAGGGCGTGGGGGCGGGCACGGAACTCTCCATGACGGTCATCGAGGTGTAGCAAGGCCCGCGCCATTTCCGGCGCGGGCCCACCTACCGCTACTCCCCGCAGCGGCCGGGCACGAGACCGCCCACGGCCGAGTACTCGAAATCCTTGAGGTCGCCGTCTGGCGAAGTCACCCACACGCACCAGTCGATCGACGAGGAGCCGGCTTGGCCACCGATCTTCACGTTTGCGGAGACGGGGCTCGTGCGGGACACCGGAGTGCCGTCCTGGAATGCATACTCACCGTTGGCGACGACGATCTTGGGCGCAGGGCCGTCATGGTCAACGTAATAAATTGCGATTTCGCGCCCCAGCGTGGAGACGTCCGCCCTTGCCGAAGCGTCATACGCCTTTGCCCTTTGTGCTTCGAATACGGGGACCGCGATGGCCGCCAACACGACGATCGTCACCAGCAAGAATGCGCCAACCACGATCGCGACGATGGCTCCCGTGCCCAGACCCTTCTTCTTTGGTCGCTCCGCATACGCCCCCTGTGCGGTGGGCGGGACCGCAGCGGCAGCGGCCAGCGCTCCGGCAGCCGGCGCCACATGCTGCGTCCACCCGGCGCCATCCCAATAGCGCTGTTGAGCCGCATTCTGCGGGTCGGTGTACCAACCTGCAGGCGGTGCGAAATTCTCGCTC
Source organism: Demequina sp. (assembly GCA_043733605.1). GTDB lineage: Bacteria > Actinomycetota > Actinomycetes > Actinomycetales > Demequinaceae > Demequina. The sequence goes on from JAYTGI010000065.1 coordinate 6,793, forward strand.
ATGGGTCTTCCCCTTAACCTTGAGTAGTGTTGTTCACCAACCTAGTGGCGCCCACCCCTGCATCGGGAGATCCGAGTCATTCCTGGTAAGCGTGTTGCGGAAGCGCACCGCAAGATCGATCCTCCGTACGCCTCCCAGTCCGCCTCGGTGCTGTCTGGCAGGGTTTTCGAGGCGCTCGACACCGTAACCGCCGCCGCGTAGCATCGCGAGCCTGGTCCTGGTCGCTTCGCTGCAGGAGTCGGCGCGCGAGGAAGCAATTGAGGTTGCCAAGGCATGGCCGTCTCGCGCCCCGTTGCCCGCCGGT
>JAYTGI010000066.1:0-17723 GCA_043733605.1 Demequina sp.
ATAGGGCTCGCTCATGAGGCCGATGCTCTCGTAGTACCTGATCGTCTTGGACGTGAGGCCGACGTGATCCGCGAGTTCTCCAATGCGCATGCTTCCATCTTACTGGAATGTTCGGGAAGTGCGTGTGCGTGCGGGGTTCCGGCGCATTCGAAGTCCACTGGTGCGCGGCGCGGCACCGTGCCACCCGCCTAGGCTCAAGCCATGCGCACCTCCCCACGCCGCATCGGCCTCCTCGGCGGCATCACCTGGCACAGCACCCTAGAGTACGAGCGTTTGCTCCACGAAGGCATCGCGGCGGCACTCCCTGGGCAATCTGCTGACCTCGTGATACGCCACTACAACTTTGGCGAGATTGCCGCGGCGCAGGCGGCGAGCGACTGGGACGGACTCGCGAAACTCTTTGCCGACGACGCACGCTGGCTGGTCGCAGGCGGCGCCGAGGCCATCCTCATTTGCGCCAACACGATGCACCTCGTGGCGCCCCAGGTCGGCGCGGCCGTCGACGTACCCGTGATCCACATCGTCGACGAGACGGCCAAAGCCATACGCGCCGCAGGCTTGGAAACGGTGGCACTGCTTGGCACGGGATTCACGATGCGCATGCCGTTCTATCGCGAGCGCATGGCGGAGTACGGCGTCACGACCGTCGCCCCCGAGGAGCCCGATCTGACGGCGATTCACCGGCTCGTCTATGACGACCTCGCGAATGGCATCGTCACCAACGCGGGCCGCGCGCTTGCCAAGCGCGTCACGACGGGCATACTCGAGCGCGGCGCCCAAGGCGTGATTGCCGGCTGCACCGAGATCCCGATGGTGATGACCGCAGACGACGTCGACGTTCCCTACTTCGATCCGCTCGCCTTGCACGCGCGCGCCGCAGTGGAGTTTTCGCTCGCAGATTGAGGCGAGTTTCGCGCGCATTGGGACCAATGCCATTTAAGGGACGTTTCGCCCATTACGTGGCACGATGCTCGACGATTCGCCTCCCTGGAGCTAATGTAAAACTCACATCACACGAGCATTGGGGGTCTCGGAGTGACACTGCCTCCACGGGTTGTCCCCCCGGTTCAGACCGCGGTTCCCAGTTGGTGCGTGCGCGATCAGTTCGCCGCGAGCCATCTGGTGGCTCACGACGCGTTGCGTCGCGGCCCACGTGAGCGCGCTCAGATGCTGCGCGCCATGGGGCTTACCAAGATCATCTGGGACTGGCGAGACGAACACGTCGACACGTTCGACGCGGAACTCGATGCTCTGCGGCAGAACCGGATCGAGCTGTCGGGCATCTGGACACCTTCGCCCATGCCCGCTTTTGAAGAGCCCGACTACGCGTCACGATTTGGCGTGGTCTCTTCGCGCATCAAGACACTCATCACGGAGGCCGCGCGGCGCGGCCACACTCCCGACCTGTGGACCCAAATCGCATTTGGTAGCCCTGGCACGCCCACTCCACTCTCAGAGCAGGTTCACCACGCCGAGGTCGTGCGCGCGGCGGACCACCTCACGGGATTGGTGAGGTTGGCGAGGGGCCACAGCATGTGTGTGGTTCTCACGAACCACGGCGGCTGGGCCGGAGAGCCCCGCACGCTCGTCGACGTCGTCTCCGAACTCGCTCGCCGCGGTCTTGGCAATGTGGGCATCGGCTTCCGCTTGCAGCACGCGCACCACTTGATCGCGGACCTCGACCACCACCTCGCCACCATGAGCGAGCACTTGGTAGCGGTCATGCTTAGCGGCGCCGACGCCGGGGCCGAGCTCACGGGAAGAGTCATCCTGCCGTTCGGTGCAGGCAGCCGCGATCGGTGGGTCACGCACGCCCTTCTTGAGTCGGGTTGGAAAGGGCAGTTGGTTGTTCACGCCGTGGGCCACGACGACTCCGAGGCGCGACTCCTGGACAGCCTCGAAGGCTGGGAATGGGCGGTCGACCGCTTCTTGAGGCACCCGCGACAACGGCCGGTGCCTCGCATTCTCGAGCCGACTTGGCCGCCGGGCGCTTCATGGGCCGCCAGGTCGGCCGCGGCCACGACTCGCAATCCGACGCCATGGCACGAAAGCGTCGCCAGCCAGATGGCGACCGCCGGCCCGCTTCCAAGCACCCACCTCCCCACTCCCTACGGCCAGGTCGCACCACCACGCAAGGAACACGTGCCCGTCGATGCCGCCTCGTTCTTCAGCGCCGCGTGGTCCGCGGCGCGAAGCCAGACACAAGAGGCCCGCGCCGTCGTCGCCCACGCGCCCTTTGCACAACCCGCACCCGTCGCGCAGGCGCCCGTCACGCAAGCCCCGCGTCCGTACAATCTCCTTGCATACGCACCCTCGCCACCCGTCGCCGCACCCTCGCCACTCCCACGCCCCGAAGCGCCGGCCGCGGCACCCACGCCACCCGTCGCCGCACCCTCGCCACCCGTCGCCGCACCCTCGCCACTCCCACGCCCCGAAGCGCCGGTCGCCGCACCCTCGCCGCACCCACGCCCCGAAGCGCCGGCCGCGGCTCCCACCGCCCCCCTGTCGTCGGTCCGCTCACCGCTCACGAGCACCGCATCAGGGGTGCCAATCGAGCGGGAGTCGCTCGGCACCCGTTCCGGCTGGACCTCCAGGCCCGCGCAACCACTTGACGGGCTCAGCCGCCGCGAGCGCAGGGTGCTCCACGATCAACACGAATCCGCCACTCGCCAGGCCTCCAAGATCGCCCGCGATCAGCAGCGAGCCGCCTCCAGGGAACCCGAGCGCATCGGTCACAGGGACGTGCGCGCCATCGCCCCCGACCCGTACTCGGGCGCCCTTCACGCGCTTCTGCTCCACCTCGAGGAGGTGGGCTTCACCGGCGCACCGCGCTCATTTGGCTGGGACGACAAGGGCAGGCACCTCGTCGAGTACGTTCCCGGTATGCGCGCGGATTCCCTTGAGGCCCCCGAGCGGGCGCTCGAGCCGCGCCGTATCGGCGAGTTCTTGCGCACCATGCACGACGCCCTCGACAGCTTCGTGCCACCCGATTACTCGCGCTGGTTCGACGGCATCCCGTCCCCTGGAAGCGAACTCATCGTTCACCAGGACATCGCCCCGTCGAACATCGTGCTGCGGGCGGACGGATCCCTTGTCGCAATCGACTGGGACGCGGCCGGCCCCGGTACCAGGCTGTGGGACCTCGCGCATGCGTGCCACGCATTCGCCCCGCTGTACCGCGCGGGCGCAGACGTGTCCAGCTCGAGCGAGCGACTGCGTCTCCTGGTCGACGGCTACGGACTCGACGACGCACAGCGGGCCGAGCTAGTGCCGTTGCTCGCGATGCGCTCGCAGCGGATGTACGAGTACCTCGACCAGATGCGGGTCACGGGAAGGTCGCCGTGGGTTGAGTTGTGGCAGAGGGGCGTCGGCGCCGTGTGGAAGTCCGATGCGCAGTGGATTCGCGACAATGCAGCCACCTGGCGCTGGGCGCTGCTGGGGTAGGGGCGCCCCTACCAACCGGCGGCGTCGAGTGCCGCTCGTGCGACCTCGAGCCTGCTCGCACCCTCGCTCGATACGACCCCGTCGTCCAGGTCAAGATCCTCGAGCACGTCGTCGAGCTCGACGGTGCGGGCCAGGCCCAACTCGCGCCAATATCCCTCGGGTTCCCGCGCCGTGATGCGGGCAACTCGCGCGTCTTGAGACGCGGTCACGCGCACGATCGACACGTGAGCGCGTCCGCCTGGGCCCGCGAGCGCGTCCGCGTACCGTTCGCGATCCCTCGCATCCTCGACCACGCGTGCGATCACCATGCACCCGTACCCTTGCGCACGATAGACGGGCGCCACCGCCGCGAGGTTCGCGAAGAGAAGCCCCTGGCCGAAGGGGTCGTCCTCGGGCATCGGCGCTGCCTGGCACAAGTAGTCGGCGTCGATGAAGGCCGATCGGGCGCCCTCCTCAGCGAGGACATCGTGTACCGCCGCGGCCGTGGTGGTCTTGCCTGCACCGATTGTGCCGTTGATCACGAGCACGCGCGTGGGCAAGTGTTTGGCCAGGCAGACCGAGTTTGGCTTGCCTCCGTAGGGGCCAAAACCTTTGGCGTCGCCGTACCCGATGCCCCTGTAGACAGCGATCGCCTCCGGTTGCAAGAGGCCGGTCTGGAGCACAAGTTCCGTCACTCCCGCACGCCATGCCGCGCGTTCGAGCGCCCCCATGAGGACACGTGCATGCCGATGTCCCCTGTGCTCGGGCGCGACGTAGAGCCTCTTGATCTCGGCGGCGCCAGGATTGTTGGGGTGATAGGGCGACCATCTCGCCAGCACGGTGCCCAGCGGCTCGCCGTCCGGGTCCAGCGCGAGCAACGATGCGATGAGGCCCTGGGGCGCCAGGTCGGGATGGATGTCCTGCTCGCCGTATGCGCGGCTCACCTCTTCTTGCTGGGCATCCCATAGCGCGTGGGCACGCTCGTCCTCGAAGGGAACGGCGACCACGGTGATCATGATCTGAGCGTATCTGTGGGCGGAGGGAATAGCAGGACTGATCCCGAGGTTTCGCTCGCGGAAGGTCGCGTGTCAACCGGTCTCGACTTGCCGGATGCCGCGCCCCGCACTCCCGATGCGCACTCCCGATGCGCACTCCCAGTGAAAGGATGGGGCTTGTGAAAAACGTTGGCTTCTTGTCGTTCGGCTGGTGGTCCCGTTCCCCCGGGTCCAAGGTGCGTAGCGCGTCCGAGCTCATGCGCGACACGATCGCGCTCGCGGAGGCGGCCGAGGATGCAGGCATGGATGGCGCATGGATCCGCATCCACCACTTTGAGCAGAACACGTCGTCGCCGTTCCCTTTGCTTGCCGCGATGGGGGCCCGCACGTCAAAGGTCGAACTGGGCACAGGCGTCATCAACATGCGTTACGAGAACCCGCTGTACATGGCGGAGGCTGCCGCTACGGCCGATCTCATTGCGGGCGGCCGACTCCAGTTGGGGCTCTCGCGCGGCTCACCCGAACCCGCCGCAGACGGCCCTGGCACTTTTGGATATCCCCTCCCCGTGGGCACATTGCCTGCAGAGGACGCGGCCAAGCGAATCGCCCAGTTCCGTCACGCGATCTCGGGCGCGGGCATCGCGCTTCCCGGCCCCAATTCCCCCGCAGCCCGAGGAGGGTTGCTTCCCGTCTCCCCCCAGTCCCCCGGGCTCAGCGAGCGCATTTGGTATGGCGCCGGAAATTCCGAGTCCGCCAAGCGCGTGGGCGAACTGGGCATGCACCTCATGTCCTCGACGCTGGTTCTTGAGGCGACGGGAGAGCCGCTCGGCACTGTGCAGGCCAGGCAAATCGAGGCGTTCCGCGCATCGTGGCGCGAGGCTGGCCACGAAGGCGAGCCGCGCGCATCGGTGTCGCGGTCGATCATGCCCATCATCAACGACGCGTCCCGCATGTACTTCGGTCCTCTCTTGGAGCGCGACAAGATCGGCGGCAACAAGGACCAAGTGGGCGAGATCGACAACTCTGTCGGAACGTTTGGAAAGTCCTACGTGGGCGACGTCGACAAGATCGTGAGCGAACTGCGCGAGGACGAGGCCGTCATGACCTCCGACACGGTGCTTGTCACTATCCCCAACCAGCTTGGCGCGGAGTTCAACAGGGCCACCTTCGATGCGTTGGTGGCCATCAGGGACGCGCTCGCCTAGCAAACCCGCTGCGAGCGCCGCGTAGGGGGATTCGACGATGTCCGAAGCGTGGAAGCCTGAGGACCACGGCCGCGCGCGGCAACCGGGCTTTGGGTCGCCACCGGGCTCGACCCCGTGAGCGACGGGGCTTCGATTACTTTCACTCTTCGCCCACAACGACAAAGCGCTAGCCGGGAGGCAGAGCCCTCCCGGCTAGCGCTCGTGAGTCAAGACCTACTTGGCGAGCTCCTTGGCCTCTTCGACCGAGAGCTCTTGGGCCGCGAACCCCTTGTCATCGTCAAAGGACTTGAGTCGCGCAACCTGGAAAATGATCAGCGCGTAGACGGCCTTCGCCACGATGTCAGCGATCGAGTAGCCCACCTGCTTGTAGACCCACGCGTCCGAGCCTGAGATGTCGAGCAGCGGAAGCAGGTAGGCGATGGGGTAGACGCCCCAGCTGAGCAAGAGCAGGAAGCGCAGTCGGGAGAGGGTGCCGCGCACCGATTCGGGCTGATTCTTCAGAGACTTGCTGAGCTGAACAAAGAGCACATACAGGATGTAGGCGAACGGGATCGTCGACAGCAGTCCGAAAATTCCACGCACTCCGTTGTCTCCGCTGATCTCGCCGGGGTAACCCAGGATGATCATCAGCGCCGCTGCGGGCATCAGCCTGACGAGCAAGCTCTTCTGCACCTTGCGAGCGAGCGCGAGAACTGCGACCAGCTCGAGTAGGAGCAGCGGCACCGTAAGCAGCCAGTCCACGTAGCGGTAGCCCTCATTGAATCCTTCGCCCATCGCCTGGGTGTAGACGCCGGTGCCACCTGTGGACTCGGTGACGAACGCCCCCTTGAACGAGTCGAAGATGCGGAAATAGTGGTACGCGGCGATACCGCAGACGACGATAGCCACACCAATCGCTTGTCGGTAGCGCGGGAGGATCCTCGGAAGTGCGATCACGAGGAAGATAGCCGTGAAGAGTTGTGCAGCAATGACCAAGGATAGGAAGTTGTAAACGGTGTGGAACTGCCCTGCTGTGAGGGTGTCAGGAATCACGAGCTTCTCCAATTGACGTGGGTTGAGTACTTCATCCCCTCAGTTACTTACTGACTCAACTAGTGCCTGTACAACTTTTGTCGTGAACATTCCACTACGATCTACGTATGTCGACGACCCCAGGAGCAGATAGCACGCGCACCTTGTACGCGCTCGAGGGCTTCCCCGCGGCCGCGATCCGCTTCGTGCGCGCCCTGGAGCGCAACCGAGAACTCATCGCCCGCGACCAAGGCGTGTCGGCGAGCGAACTCAGTGCGCTCTTCCACATCGCTGAGGTAGCCAGCACCACACCGAAGGAACTCGCCCACCACTTGGAGATGACCACGGGAGCCATCACCGCGATCGCAAGCAGGCTCGTATCCGCGAATCTGATCCATCGGATCGACCATCCGCGTGACAGGCGCAGTTTCTATCTGCAGCTCACGCCGCAAGGTCACGACGTCATGTCGCGGATCCACAGCGAGTTCCGGGCGATGATCGCTGCGTCCACGTCCGGACTGACGGCGGAGCAACTTGCCGACTTTGAAGTCTCGCTGAGAACCGTAAGCGAGCAGATTGCGGAGCGCACCGCACGGTAAAACCTCGACGCTCGGCGCGTCGATCGTCAGTGAGAGTGCGGCACCGGCGCCGGAGCGTTCTTGGTAATGCGCGGCTCCGCTGGATTGGTGTTGTCGACCACAATCCCGGCACGTTCGGCGGGCGTGCAGGTGCGCTGATAGTGCCGCTGCGTCTGCGTGTAACGCAGGTTGCTCGGGGCGTCGGGATCCATGGAGAAGCCGTTGCGCGCGGCCAACCGCCTGTACGTCTCCTCGAAGGGAACATCCAGGTAAATAGCGCAATTGAGGTTAAGTACTACCTCACGGCGTTGGATCAGCACGCCGTCGATCAGCAGAATCGCATGTGTCGACGCGTCGAGCCACCCACCCACAACGGGCGTGTCCGTCTCCAGGTCGTGCGCCTTGGTGCGGTATCGCAGCGTGCCGCGCGGGCCGAGCGGTGTCAGCAGATCGGAGGTAAGCGTCTCGTAGTCGAAAGCCGCCGCCCAATAGCCCTCCCACGAGTCGCGGCCCATCGCGTATCGCACCACTCGCGGGTGGTGGAAGTCGTCGATGCTCGCCTCGATCACGTCCCAGCCGCGCCCGCGCAGTACTTCCGCGAGCTCCTGGCGCAGAATCGTCTTGCCGGAACCATCGGGTCCGTCAATGCCAATCCGAGCAGGGTGGGTCTTGTGTTCATGGGACCGCGAAATCACGGCATCGGCAAGAACGTCGAGGACCTCAGTGCGTGCGGACATGATCAGGCTTTCGCCAGCAAGCCCTTGATGGCGGACGCAAAGAAAGCGAGACCGTCAGTGCCGGTGCGACCGCCCTCAAGCGAGTCGGGACCAAAGCCCGGCTCGACCGCGTGCTCAGGGTGGGGCATGAGGCCCACCACGTTGCCGCGCGCGTTGGTGATACCCGCGATGTCGCGGCGCGAACCGTTCGGGTTCCAGCCCACGTAGCGGAAGGCCACGCGGCCCTCGCCCTCAAGTTCGTCGAGAGTCTGCTCGTCGGCCACGTACTGGCCGTCTTGGTTCTTGAGAGGGACGACGATCTCTTCGCCCTGCCGGTACTCGCTGGTCCAGGCGGTCTCCGCGTTCTCGACGCGCAGCGTCTGGTCACGGCAGATGAAGTGCCTGTGCTCGTTCTTGATCATCGAACCTGGCAGCAGGTGCGCCTCGGTGAGCACCTGGAAGCCATTGCAGATGCCAAGGACAGGCATGCCACCGTTCGCCGCGTCGACGATCGAGTCCATGATGGGCGCAAAACGCGCGATCGCGCCTGCACGCAGGTAGTCGCCATAACTGAAGCCGCCGGGAAGGACCACGGCGTCGACGCCGCCCAGGTCCGCGTCGGCGTGGAAGAGCGACACCGGCTCGGCACCCGCGAGACGCACTGCGCGCAAGGCGTCGCGGTCATCGAGCGAGCCTGGGAAGGTGACGACGCCGATGCGGGCGCTCACGCCAGCAGGTCCTTCTGACCGTTGGGAGCCTGGGTCGACTTCGCGTGGCCGCAGCCGCAGTTGCCGCCGCACTCCTTTTGCTTGACGGAGACGACGTCCTCGATGACGGGGTTGCTCAGCAGCGTCTCGGCGGCGTGGCGGACCTTGGCGAGCACCTCGTCCGTGATTTCGCCGTGCACCTTGAGCTCAAAGCGCTTGCCCTGGCGAACCTCGCGGAAGCCCTCGATGCCGAGGCGAGCGAGAGCCGCGCCGATGGCCTTCCCCTGGGGGTCCAGGATTTCGGGCTTGGGCATGACGTCAACGATGATTTTTGGCATGGGTGCAGTCTAGCCGCGCGCTGGGGTGACAGATCGGGACTCAACGGGCCCAGTCCGAAATGGCTAGCCCTGGGTCCCCGTCCCCGTTCCCGTTCCCGGTGGGGTGGGGGTTTCAGTTTCAATGTCGAGGGGAGCCACCACGTCGGCAATGTCCGGGCGCGGCCAACACATGATGACGTCGCCGCTGTAGATCACGTCCCGGCACAGCACATCCGCAAGTTGGTTGCCCAACTCGGCGAGCTGACCCCTGGGGTACACGTCGAGAACCAAGAGATCGTCAGGGTTCGCCTCGACAAGGATGCTGTGGGCGGGCACGTCGGCGATGACCGCGAGCGGCACGAGCGGTCCCCACAGTCCCTGAACCTCTTGAGTACCGGACGCGGCAATGATGGCGGCCAACTCCTGTTGGGCTTGGAGGTAGCCAAACCGACCGTCCCGCAATGACGCGTCGACATGGCGTACCGAGGTCGTGGTCAATACCAGCGCGGTGACAACGAGCGCCGCCGCACCCACGCGGCAGCCGGGCCCTCCCCAGCGCACGAGCGCCGATCCCGTTGCCGCAAGAATGGCCGCCACCGTACCAGCCGCGATGACCAGCCCCGGCGCGGGGTGACGGAGCCATGACGGGTCCGTGTACTTGAGGGCCGACCACCCGACGAGGATTCCTGCGCCCGCGGTCAAACCAGATGCTGCCATCACGAATCTCTCATCGGAGGCGATCGCGCGCCAAGAGGTGCCGGCCGCGCTCCACACCTGCAGTCTCATGGCGACGACTCCAGCCACGAGCGCCAATGCGATCGCGGCAAGCAGGATCGCCACCGGGGTCGGCATGAACCACGATCGCCAAAGTGACGCGGTCTTCTCGTCCACCATGAAGTCTGCGAGACGGGGGATCTGGGTGCTCTCCCAATATGTGGATGCGAGTTGACGATAGGCACTCCCGCCGAGCACCACGAGCTTGAAGGCCTCGAAGGCGATGATAGGTACTAACGCGGCGGCCGCAAAACGCAGGATGGCACGCACCAAGGCACCGCGGTGCACAACGAGGTGAGCTAGGACGATCGCGACCAAGACCGCGGGCAACAAGAAGACGGACACCGTCTTCGCGACAACAGCGAAGCCAAAGAACACGCCAGCGGCGCCCGGCCGTCGACGCGAGGTGACGATGGCCCATGCGACCATGGCGGCCGCGGTGTACTCACCTAAGACAGATTGCGGAGCATAGATGGGCGATTGATCGAACGTGAAGGCGTTGAGCATGACCGGCCCGAGGGTTGCCGCCAGCCCCGCCCAGCGCCCTCCGACACGGCTCCCGATTACCCACATGGCCGCGAGCAATGCCACATAGAACAGAAGCGCCGTCAGTCTGCCGGCGAGCACCGTCTCGATTCCGAGCGCATTCAGCGCCGCCGCAGGCGCCAGCAGCGTCGGCCCAGTGGAGATGTCTGTAGAGAACGGCCTCGAACCCGTTGCGCCGTGCCATGCGGCGCCGGCGTACCCATGACCGGTGGCCACGTTGTGCACCACAGTCAGGAAGAAGCCCTCGTCAACCTCCACCGATGTCTTGGTGAACCCGATGTAGACCAATGCGCCTTGCACCGCCACCACGGCAGTCACCGCAAGCGAAAAGGCCATCTTGGGAATGTCGATGCCCGCGAGCTCCGCGCCCAACCGCTCCGAAAGGGAAGCGCCGGAAGTCCTCGGAACCGCGTCATCATGTGCCGTCATCGGACTCCCCTCACCGGCCCAGCCAGGTGCAGAGCCGAAGCCATGCTAGCAATCCGGCCCGGTCAGCAGGCCCAGTTGTAGTCGATCTTGTGGTTCGTGAGCCACGTGTCGAGATCGCCGGAGTCCGACTGCCAATACGCGAGGTCGTTGTCGTAGATCACGAGAGTGCCCACATCGTCGCCTGGCCCGGGAGTCACGACCGTCCCGACCGGGCCCGCATAGGCGGCTTGGTCCAACGCATCGGCCGCGGGCGAGGGCGACGGCGCCGCGCTCAAGGGATCCGAGGGGAAGTCGGCCGCGTTGGCGGGCGTGAAGGGAAACCACACGCCGCCCGCGAAGGTGAGGGTTTCGTTGCCACACGCGGGGTAGTAGGTGACGGACGCGTAGGACGCGGAAGCCCGGCCGGGCACGCCGTAGTCGTATGACGTGTTCCAGGTGTGACGGTCCGGACCTTGCGCGGAGCAACCCGCGAGCAGCAGCGCCGCCGCAGCAACCACCGCCAGGGTGCGAACGGGTCTCATGTACCTAAGACGCACGGCAACCCCCTCATCGTTGGGTCAATTCCGTCCAACGGCCCGCGGGACGCGACTGTCCTACCTACGCCAATGCCGAACCCACGATGACCTTCGATTAGCCTAGATCGGGCGTGCCGATCGCGTCCGCGGGCCAACAGGCGACCAGCGGGCCTTCGAGGATGACGTCTCCACACCATGCGGCGCGCTGGGGACCGATGAACGCAGGAGCCATAGCCCGAGGGTATTCGTCCACCAAAACCAGTGCACCCGCCACAGGATCAAAGTTGACGTCTGTCATGTCAAGATCCGCCATCGCCGCGATGGTGATGCCAATGCCCCAATCGCCCTGGACCAGCGGCGTGCCCGTCGCACGGACTCTGGCCGCCAGGTCGCGCTGCTCGGCGAGAGTGCCATAGCGCTGCGGCTTGAGGGCGAGAGCGACGTGCTGTACGGATTGAAAGCAGAGAACGCCCACCACTACCAACGCCGCCGCCTGGAAGACGCGTCCCGTCCAACCCGGAGTGCCTGCGAAGCGCACAATGATCGCTGCCAACGTGGCAAGCAACAAAGCCGCGCCAATGAATAGCCCTGGCGCGGGATGCCGAATCCACTGCGCCGACGTTGTGGTGGACTGCAGCCACTGCAGGATGGGAACTCCCGCCGCGATTGCGCCCACAACGATGATCGCGCCCCGGGGATCGCGCAGGATACGTTTGAGAACTGCGCGGTTCCCCCCGCCGGTGCGGACCATCCTCGCCCACGCAAAAATGAGGAGCGCGAGAATGATGAGCAAGAGCGCGAACGCAACACTCCCACGAACGAACCATGACGTTGCGAGGGTCATGAGTTTGTCTCGAATCAGCGGTTGCGAGATTCGCTGCTCGCGCATGAGCGCGGCGTACTGGCCGAGCCGAGCCCTGTCGCCTGCAACTCCCCTCGCGGCGAAGGCGGCGACCTCGTACGCAAGGGTAGGCACCGCGGCGATCAATCCGCTCACGATCAGGCCCCGCACGCGGGTCCCTTTGCGCGAGGTGACGAGAAACGCAACGATCAACGCGGGCACCAGGAACAGCGCCACCAGTTTTGCGGCGATGGAAAGCCCCGTCAAAGCCGCGGCCAAGCGGGGCCGCTTGGAAACTGCCACAAAAGCCCACACCATAAGTGCGGCGACCGGAACCTCGCCCAGCATGTCCGTAGGGCCATAGATGGGCGAGATGTCGCTCGAGAAGGTATCAAGCACCAACGGCGCGCACGCCGCCGCGAGCGCGGCCCACGGTCCGCCAAGCCGCCAACCCCACAGGCCGAGCCCAGCGACCAGGGCGAGGGAGAAGAGCGTGGCGACAATGCGACCGGACGCGACGAGGTCCAGACCCGTGGCGTGGAGAGCCGCTGCGGGGAGCAATACGGTGGGCCCCGTCGACGCCCGCGGGTCGAAGACCCCTGACCGGCCCTCGTTGCCAATGGCATCCGACGTGAAGCCGTGGCCGTCGACCAAATTGCGCACAATGGACAACCCGTATCCCTCGTCGACATCCACGGGAGAGTGAGTAAACCCGATGGCGATCAAGACCGTGTAGAGACCGGCGACCACGGCGGCAGCGACCCACCACAGAGATGGAAGACGCGCCGCTTGTGTGCGCGCATCGGCGGCACGCGAGGTGAACTCGCGAAACTGAAGCACTTGCGCCTACCCCACGAGCCGGTCGTAGGCCTCGAGATAGCGCTGCCTGGTCTTGTCGACCACATCGTCAGGCAACGCGGGTGGCGGGGAGTCGCCGTTCTTGTCCCAGCCCGATGCTGGCGAGGTCAGCCAGTCGCGCACAAACTGCTTGTCGTAGCTCGGCTGGGCGTGGCCAGGCTCCCACGTGTCGGCGGGCCAGAAGCGGCTCGAGTCGGGGGTCAGCACCTCATCGGCCAGCACGATGCCACCATCGGCAGAGCGGCCAAACTCGAACTTGGTGTCGGCGAGGATGATCCCGCGGCTCGCGGCGATCTCAAGTGCGCGGCCGTATACGGCGAGAGTGAGGTGGCGCAGCGCCTCGGCATCTTCGCGGCCGATGAGCGCCGCCACGGCGTCGAGCGTGACGTTTTCGTCGTGCTCGCCCACCTCGGCCTTGGTGGCGGGGGTGAAGATCGGCTCGGGGAGCCGAGATCCGTCCACGAGCCCTGCGGGTAGCGGCACGCCGCACACGGAACCGGTGGCGCGGTACTCGACCAGGCCGGAACCGGTGAGGTAGCCGCGGGCGACGCACTCGACGGGGAACATGTCCAGACGTTGGCAGATCATGGCGCGGCCAGCAACCTCGTCGGGCACCTCGGCCTCGACCGTGTGGTCTGGCACGATGTCGCGCAATCGGTCGAACCACCACAAGGTCAGCGCGGTCAGCACCGTGCCCTTGCCAGGGATCTGGGTGGGGAGCACCCAGTCATACGCGCTAATGCGGTCGGAGGCGACCACCAGCATGACGTCTCCACGCGGATGCGCCTCAATCGGCTCGTAGAGGTCGCGCACCTTGCCCGTGTAGGTGTGGCGCCAGCCAGGGATCTCTTGGGCCACAGGCATCGTCACGAAGCCGGGCATCAGCCCTGCTCCGCCTCGGCTACGGCCTGGGCGATATCCTTGCGGTAGTGGGAACCCTCGAGCGTGATGTAGTCGACGCCCTTATAGGCGCGCTCCCTCGCGAAGGCCAGCGATGGTCCGTGACCCACGACGGAAAGCACGCGGCCACCAGCGGAAACCAGCACGCCGCCCTCGCCATAAGCGGTGCCCGCGTGCAACACATGGACGTTGGGCTCCTCCTCGACCTCGGCTAGGCCGCCAATGGTGTCTCCTGTTCGCGGCGAAGAGGGATAGTGCTTGGCGGCGATGACGACGGTGACCGCCGCGCCTTCGGCCCACTCGAGCGGGGGCAGTTCCGCAAGGCGACCCTCCGCGGCGGCGAGCAACACGCCTGCGAGCGGGGTGCGCAACTGTGCCAGCACGCCCTGCGTCTCTGGGTCGCCAAAGCGGGCGTTGAACTCAATGACGCGCGTTCCCTTTGACGTGAGCGCGAGGCCGCAGTACAGGACGCCAGTGAACGGGGTGCCGCGCCTGGCCATCTCGTCGATCGTCGGCTGGGCGATCTTCGCGACCACCTCGTCGACCAGGCCGGGGGGCGCCCACGGCAACGGAGTGTATGAACCCATGCCACCGGTGTTTGGCCCGACGTCGTTGTCGAATGCCCGCTTGAAGTCTTGAGCGGGTTGGAGCGGCACCACGGTCTTGCCGTCGCACAAGCAAAACAGGCTCAGTTCTGGTCCGTCCAGGTACTCCTCGACCACCACCACGCCGCCAGCCTCGATCACGGACAATCCGTGCGCAAAGGCCTCCTTGCGGCTGTCGGTGACGACCACTCCCTTGCCCCCGGCGAGGCCGTCGTCCTTGACCACGTAGGGCGCACCGAACTCGTCGAGGGCTTCTTCAAGGTCGTCGGGCGCCGAGCACACGCGCGGCGCCGCTGTGGGCACCCCCGCTACCGCCATGACCTCCTTGGCGAACGCCTTGGAGCCTTCAAGCTTTGCCGCGGCGGCATCGGGCCCAAAGACGGGGATGCCTGCCGCGCGGACGGCGTCGCCTACTCCGGCGACCAACGGGCCCTCCGGCCCGATGACAACCAGGTCGACACCCAGTTCCGTCGCGAGCGCCGCGACGCGAGCAGGGTCGAGCGGATTGCCGTGGTGAAGCACGGTGGGCATTCCGGCCGTGCTCACCACGGAGCCGATGCCTGGGTTGCCTGGCAACGCGTGGAGCGCCTTGACTGCTGGGTCCTGGCAAAGGGTGCGGGCCAGGGCATGTTCGCGCGCGCCGGAGCCGATGAGAAGTATCTTCACGCCACCCAGCCTATCGAGTCCGCCGCAACGGGTTGAATCTCAAGGAAACCTTCACCGAGACCGCGCGCGATCTTGACCCTGGTCGGACACGATGGGTTGAGAGGGCAGACACTGGCGTCGCGCCCGGCCGGCTGGCCCGGCGCGAAACGGAGGACGCGATGACGCGATGAAGCGATGAAGCGATGACGTAGCGATACGGGACTCGCAGACTGGCTGGGCATGATCCCGTTGTGGCTCGCTGTCATCGGACTCGCGATCTGGGCCGTGTTTCGCCTCTTCCGCACGCAGCCAGGGGCCCAGGCGCGCGGGTTGCTTGACCGAAGATTGGTTCGGGGCGACATTGACCTCGAAACGTATCGTGCTGCGCGCGCCGCGATCGACCTTAGCCATCCCCACGTGCCTCAGTCGGGTCGGGCGAGGGGAGCGTGATTTCGAACCGCGCCGCGTCCACACGATAGAACCGCTCGAAGACGTGCGTGACGTGCTCGGCGGCGATTCCTTCGCCCTCATCCGTTACCGCGCTCGCTACGGCCCGTCCCTTATCGCGGAGCGGCGCATCCACGGTGACCAGCCCGCCGTCTGCGCTGTGGCGGATGGCGTTGTCGATCAAGTTGCCTAGTACCTGCGCCAAACGCTCGGGATCACCGACAACAACTAGCGGACCCTCAGCCACATCGCTTCGTACCTCGACGCCCACAGCGCGCGCTCGGTCAGCGGCAACAACCACCGCCGCATCCACCCTCTCAAGACGCAGACTCGCCTTCCCGCTCTCGGCACGAGACACAGCTGATAGGTCCTCTGACAACCGCACCAAGCGCGCGCCCTGCGCTCGCAGCATCGCCATCATCGACGGACTCAGCTCCGCGACTCCGTCTTCGATCGCCTCAAGGGCGGCGTTAATAGTCGCCACTGGCGTGCGGAGCTCGTGGGCCACGTCAGACAGGAGTCGCCCGCGAAGACGTTCCGCCTCGTCAAGACGGTCCGCCATTCGGTTGAACGCGAAGGCCATCTTGTCGAACTCCCGCGCCATCCCGGGCCGCGCGACGCGGACCCGGCCTGCGCGTTGTGAGATGCCTTGCGCTGCGGTCGCGAGAGAGTCCAGGGAGCGACCGATGCGCCTGCTCAGAAGCACGCTTACAGCGAACGCGGCAAGGACGCCGAGCCCGAGTCCGAGCGCCAACGCGACAGCGCTCGCGGTGCGGAATGCGATCGCCGCATGGTCGAGCGCTGCGCCGGAGTCGACAACGCTTCCAGTGGCCAAGTGGTCTTGAAAGATCGACGGACCGATCGCGCCAACAACCAGCCAGGGTCACCTCGCGCGGGCGCCGCAGCATGACTCGTACTCGCGCCAGCAATTCGCGGGGGCTAAACGGCTTCGTCACATAGTCGTCTGCGCCCGCCGACAAACCCACGGGCGTTCCGACCTCGTCTGCGCGCGCGCTGAGCATCGCCACGTAGCGGCCCGAGAATATTCGAAGTTGCCTACACGCCTCGAGACCGTCGATGCCCGGAAGCCCCAGATCCAACACCACCACGTCCGGGTCGAACTCGCGGGCACGCCTCAGTGCGTCCTCGCCGTCGCGCGCGCGCTACACCTCGAAGCCGTCGCGCTCGAGGTAGTTGGCAACCAGCTCTGCAAGCGCGGGCTCGTCTTCGACTACGAGCGCACGCAATGGTGCGGAGACGGATGAAGTCATGCGCCCATTGTCGTGGACGCGCGGAAATCCGCCCACTCCTCCACTGTCTGGGCGAGTCAACCTTCATCGAACCTTGACCGAATGAGGGGTTTGGGATCAACACTGCGCCCGGAGGATAGGCACAGACGAAAGGACAACCCATGCAACCCGTGCTCTTCTCAATCCTCGGCTTCGAAGTCCAGACATATGGCGTGAGCAAGGCGGCTGCCGCCGTGGTTGCCGCATGGCTCTTGGGGCGTGCGTTCCGCCGACTCGGCCTCCAAAAGGACGATGCACACGCGCTGGTGCTATGGGCCACAGTATGGGGATTCGTGGGCGCCAAGATCTACTACCTTCTTGAGAATCTTCCCAACTTGACCTGGCACCACCTCGGCGGGATGGGTTTCACCTGGTACGGGGGCCTTCTGGGCGGGATCGCGTCTGCTGCGGTCATGATGTGGCGGCGACACCTGCCCGCCGCAACGGTCGCCGATGCCGCGATGATGCCGCTGAGCGTCGCCTACGCGATCGGCCGAGTCGGATGCTGGCTGTCGGGCGACGGCACCTACGGCAAGCCCACCTCGCTTCCTTGGGGCATGAAAGTGGCCCACGGAGTGGTCCCCACCGAAGTCGCCGTGCATCCCACCCCGCTGTACGAAGCCGTGGCAGCCCTGGGAATCGCCACCTTCCTATGGGCGCTGAGCAGGCGGCAGTATCCGCCATGGACGGTCGTCGCGAGCTACTTGGTGCTCAGCGGCTCCGCAAGATTTGCGGTCGAATTCCTGCGCATCAACGATCCGGTGCTCTTTGGACTGACTCAGCCGCAGTTGTGGTCGGTTGCCAGCATTGTTGCGGGTCTTGTACTCGGCGTGGCCGTGGTGCGCAGGGGCCGCTCGATTGCGGAGTCCGGTACCGGCAAGTCTTCATTGAAAGTTGATACAACGCCAGTCAATTCTGCGGG
>JAYTGI010000067.1:0-2525 GCA_043733605.1 Demequina sp.
GAAGACCTTGAGAACCGCATTTCCGTCGAACTCGCTCTCCAGTGGACAAACGCCTACTCCGAATCCGTCTTCACGTACGCAAATACGATCGCGACCACCGAGGGCGGGACCCACGAGGAGGGCTTCCGCGCCGCGATGACCACGCTGGTCAATAAGTACGCGCGCGAGAAGGGGATCATCAAGGAGAAGGACGAGAACCTCACGGGGGACGATGTCAGGGAGGGCCTCACCGCCGTCATCTCGGTCAAGCTAGGCGAGCCGCAGTTTGAGGGCCAGACCAAGACCAAACTAGGCAACACGATAGCGAAGACGTTTGTGCAGAAGGCGGTGAATGAGCGACTCACCGACTGGTTCGACTCGCACCCCAACGAGGGACGCGACGTCATTCGCAAGGCGATCCAGGCATCCCAGGCCCGCATGGCCGCTCGCAAGGCCCGCGAGGCAACGCGACGCAAAGGGCTGCTCGAATCGGGTGGAATGCCGGGCAAACTTTCCGACTGCCAAAGCCGCAACCCCGACGAGTGTGAGATCTTCATCGTCGAGGGCGACTCGGCAGGAGGTTCCGCCAAGCAGGGCCGCGAGCCGTACAACCAGGCGATCATGCCGATCCGCGGAAAGATCCTCAACGTCGAGCGCGTTCGCCTCGACCGCGCGCTCGCCAACCAGGAGGTCCAGGGACTCATCACGGCGTTCGGCGCTGGCATGGGAGAGGACTTCAACATCGACAAGGCGCGGTATCACAAGATCGTGCTGATGGCCGATGCCGACGTCGACGGCCAGCACATTCGCACCCTTCTGCTGACGCTACTGTTCCGCTACATGCGCCCCCTCATCGACGCGGGCTACGTCTACTTGGCGCAACCACCGCTGTTCAAGATCAAGTGGTCAAACTCGCCACACGAATACGTGTACTCCGACAAGGAGCGCGACGCGCTGCTGGCCGAGGGCATGAAGACGGGCAAGAAGATCCCCAAGGAAAACGGGATCCAGCGCTACAAGGGTCTGGGCGAGATGGACCACGAAGAGTTGCGCGTCACCACGATGGACCCCGCCAGCCGCACCCTGCTCAAGGTGACGATGGACGATGCCGCCATGGCGGACGAGGTCTTTTCGGTTCTGATGGGCGAAGACGTCGAGTCCCGCCGTAACTTTATTCAGCGCAATGCGAAGGATGTGCGTTTCCTTGACATCTGACACCCCCAACAACCCGGCAAATGGCGGCGCTGCAGTTGGCAACAACGTCGGTGTGAACCACGGCCGCATCGAGGACGTTGACCTCAACACCGAGATGCAGCGGTCCTACATGGACTACGCCATGTCGGTCATCGTCGGCCGCGCACTACCCGATGTTCGCGACGGCCTCAAGCCCGTCCACCGCCGCGTCCTCTACGCCATGTTCGATGGCGGCTACCGACCCGACCGCGCGTTCTCCAAGTGCAGCCGCGTCGTAGGCGACGTCATGGGTAAGTACCACCCCCACGGCGACTCGGCCATCTACGACACCATGGTCCGCATGGTTCAGCCGTGGTCGCTGCGCTATCCCCTGATTTCCGGCCAGGGAAACTTTGGTTCCCCAGGCAACGACGGCGCCGCCGCTTCGCGATACACCGAGTGCAAGATGGCCCCGCTCGCCATGGAGATGGTCCGCGACATCGACAAGGACACCGTTGATTTCGAGGACAACTACGACGGCCGCGAACAAGAGCCGATCATCCTGCCGGCGCGCTTCCCCAACCTGCTCGTCAACGGCAGCGCGGGAATCGCAGTGGGTATGGCTACCAACATTCCGCCTCACAACCTGCGCGAGGTTGCCTCGGGAGTGCAGTGGCACCTGGAGAACCCGAAGGCCTCGCGAGAGGAACTTCTCGACGCGCTCATCGAGCGCATCCCTGGCCCCGACTTCCCCACGGGCGCGACCATTCTTGGACGCCGCGGCATCGACGAGGCGTACAGGACGGGCCGCGGCTCGATCACGATGCGCGCCGTCGTCAACATCGAAGAGGTCCAGGGCCGCATGTGCCTGGTCATCACCGAACTCCCGTACCAGGTCAACCCAGACAACCTCGCGATCAAGATCGCCGATTTGGTGAAGGATGGCAAGGTCGCTGGTATCGCGGACATTCGCGACCAGTCGTCGGGCCGTACTGGCCAGCGCCTCGAGATCGTGCTCAAGCGCGATGCCGTGGCCAAGGTGGTGCTCAATAACCTCTACAAGCACACCCAGCTCCAGGACACGTTCGGCTGCAACATGCTGGCCATCGTCGACGGTGTACCTCGCACCCTTCCCATCGACGGATTCGTGCGCCATTGGGTCACGCACCAGGTCGAGGTCATCCAGCGCCGGACCGCGTATCGCTTGCGCGAGGCCGAGCGTGAGGCCCACATCCTGACCGGTTACCTGAAGGCGCTCGATGCGCTGGACGAGGTCATCGCGCTCATCCGCCGCTCGCCCGATGTGGAAGAGGCCCGCACCGGAGTCATGGCGCTTCTCGATGTGGACGAGGTCCAGGCGACCGCGATCCTCA
>JAYTGI010000068.1:0-7087 GCA_043733605.1 Demequina sp.
TGCGTGGCGTAAAAGTCGACCGCCTCGTCGCCGCGGCCAAGCATGGCCTCCGCGATGATCGGCCACGCGTTGGGGTGCGAGAAGATCGCCGCGTTCTCCTTGATACCAGGGTAGACGCGCGTCACGAACCCGATCGTGTCGTCAACCTTGGTGAAGGCGGGCCAATTGAGGTGGTTGCCGTACTCGGACCCGAGTAGCTCGCGCACGGAGTTCATGGACGTCTCGCCGCGCTCTTGAGACGTGATGCCTGCGATGACGGGCCACGCCTGGTGTTCGAGAAAGATCTTCCCTTCCTCGTTGTCGTTGGAGCCGATCTTGACGCCGTCGCGCGTGTAGCCACGGATCCACCAGGCGCCATCCCACAGCTGCTCGTCGGCGACCTTCGCGATGCGCTCGCGCTCGGCGGTGTACGTTGCAACGGCATCGGCGTCCCCGCGGTGCTCGGCAACCTCGAGGAAGGCGCCGATCGCCCACGCGTGCAGGAACGTCACGAGCGAGGTCTCGCCGCCGCCCAGGTTGAGGCAGTCGTTCCAGTCGGCACGCAAGCCCAGGGCCACGCCGTTTTGGCCGATCTGCGCCGCGGAAAAGTCCAGGGCGGCCTTGAGGTGCTCATAGACGGTGGCTGGCTGGCCGTCCGCGTAGGGGATGACCTCGTCGAGAAAGCTGTGGTCGCCCGTCTCCTTGACGTACTCGACGATGGAAGGGACGAGCCACAGGTGGTCGTCGGAGCAGG
Organism: Demequina sp.; assembly: GCA_043733605.1. Taxonomy (GTDB): domain Bacteria; phylum Actinomycetota; class Actinomycetes; order Actinomycetales; family Demequinaceae; genus Demequina. Next base: position 734 of record JAYTGI010000068.1, read on the forward strand.
TGTCCTCGAGGCCGTGAATGAGGCTGTCCCGTGACGGCGTGGGAACGACGGTGGGGGACGGCACGTCCGGTAGTTGCTCGGCGTCAGGGTCGAACGCCCTGGGGTCGAAGAGGTGCAATCCGTAGCCGCTGGAGACCTGAGCGCGCAACAGTTCCACGATGCGCTGGCGGGTCTTGGTGGGGTTGGAGTGCAGCACGCTCATGACGTCTTGAGCGGTGTCACGGAAGCCAAGCCCCGCGCGGCCGCCCACCTCGACGAACGAGGCGAAGCGCGACCACACGACACACGTCTCGGCCTGGAGGAGCGTCCACGAGTTGATCATCGTGTTCATGCCTTCGTGCGGTGTGGAGATCCGCTGTTTGTCTTGCTTGTTCTTCCAGTACTGACGCAAGCGACTGAACTCGTGGTCAACCGCCGCGACATCCGCGTACTTGGCCTGCATCGGGCGAGCCGCCGCGTCGCGTGAGCCGTAGCCGAGCATGTAGACCAGGCGCTTGGTCTCGCCTGGCTGCAGCGCGACAACGTGTTGAAGCGAGCCGCAGTGGTTCTGGGTGGTCGCGGACTGGTTGGTGCCGTGGCCACGCTCGATCGCGATGGGGTTGGATTCATCGCGGTACGGGCCGATGAAGTTGTCGCGCAGCGAGTCGTACGAGGACGGGGTCTCGGACGAGCAGAAGTAGTGGAACGTCCACGGCTCGTAGAAGAAGTCGTATTCGATGATCCCGTCTTCGTAGCTTGAGCCAGACGAGTAGAGCGACATCTGCAGGTTCTGGTTGTCGATCGTGATGGTGTGGAACGAGAACTCCACATACGACCCGACCGTCAGCTCGCGCGCCTCGCCAGAGGTGTTGGTGACGCGCACGTCCCACAGTTCCACGTCGTCGTCCAGGGGGATGAAGATCGTGTGCGAGGTGTCAATGCCGCGGTAGCTCGACTCGAAGCGCGAGTAGCCGAGGCCATGGGCCGTCGTGTACTTGGCCGCGCCCTCGCCCTTAAATGGCTTGCCGACCGGTTGCCAAGCGGAAGACCAGTAGTCGCCGTCGGCGTTATCGCGCACGTAGACGTAGTGGCCAGGACGGTCGAGCGGCACTCCGTTTTGGCGAAAGCGCGAGATGCGCCCGTATTGCGAGGACTTGTAGTACGAGTAGCCACCGGCGTTATGGGACAACACCGTGCACATGTTCTTGGTGCCCAGGTAGTTGGTCCACGAGACAGGGACGTCTGGGCGGGTGATGACGTATTCATCATTCTCAGTGTCGAAGTGGCCGTATTTCAAGGGACACCGTGTCCGTTCTGTTCCGTGGAGCCGTGGATGGTTGTTGGTGGGCCGTAGTTAGGCGGTGACGAAGGTCTTGAGCCAGTCCATCATCTCGGCGGCCTTCTGGGGGCTGTCGGCCTCGACGGACATGCGCAGCACGGGCTCCGTACCGGAGAACCGCAGCAGCGCCCAGTTGTCGTTCTCGAGCAGGATCTTGGTGCCGTCAAGGTGGCTGATGGAAACGACGGGGTAGGCGCCAATGTGCGTGAGGGGGTCGGCCTGGAGGCGGCGGGGCACCGCTACGCGCATCTCAGGGGTCGCGGGCACCCCTGCCTCGTCGGTGTAGAGGCGGCCGGTGATCTCGTAGATCATCTCGCGCAGTTCCGAGATGCGCTTTCCGGTGCGGGCGAGCATCTCCGCGACCAGGGCGCATGCGAAGATTCCGTCCTTACCCAGGATCCAGCCGCGTACTGTCAACCCGCCTGAGGATTCGCCGCCCAGAACGGCGTCGATCTCATTCATGCCCGCGGTGACGTGCTTGAAGCCCACGCGGCATTCGCGCGACTGCTCGCCAAAGTGCGCCGCCAGGCGGTCCAGAAGGTGCGTGGTGGCGAGGTTACGGACCACGCCGCCCTTCTCGCCGCGGACCTCGTGGAGGTACCAATATAGGAGCAGCAGCAGGTCATTCGAGGAGATGTACTCGCCGGTCTCGTCCACGATCCCGATGCGGTCGGAGTCCCCGTCCGTCGCCATGCCAAGGTCGTAATCGCCGTTTGCGCCCTTGATGATGTTGATGAGGCTGGACAGGCGTTGCAGGTCCGGTGCGGGCGCGATGCCTCCGAACAGGGGGTTGTGGGCGCCGTGAATGAACTCGGCGCGCACCCGCATGTCAGACAGAATGGTGCCCAAAGTGAGTTGGCTGGTGCCGTACATCGGGTCCACGATGACGTGCAGGTTGGAGCCGCGCACGGCATCGACGTCGATGATCTGCTCGATTGCGTCGATGTAGGGCTCGGTGAGCGCCTTGTCGACCACCATTCCGGCCTTGCGTGCGAGCGCGAGTTCAAGCGAGATCACATCGCCTACGGACATGGCGTTGGCCTCATCCTGGTAGCGGTCGGTCTCATCGTCCAGCGGCAAAGAGCCGTCCGCACGGAACACCTTGACGCCGTTCCACTCCGGCGGGTTGTGGCTCGACGTGATGATGATGCCGTAGGCGGAGCTTGTGTAGGGTGCCGCGAAGGTCACGAGTGGCGTGGGTACGTCGTCCGGTAGCAGGATGACAGGGATGTTGTTGCCGGCGAAGACCTCGGCGGCGGCCTCTGCTGACTCGCGTGACAGGAAGCGACGGTCGCCGCCGATGACGACCCCCCTCGAGGAGATTCCCTGACGCGTCGCCTCATTCGCGATCGCTTGGCATAGACGGCGCAGGTTGCCAAGGGTGTAACCCTCGCCGATGACCGCGCGCCAACCGCCCGTACCGAATTTGATGGTCGTGTCGGTGTCCTTCTTGGGCATGAAGAGGCGCTTGAGGACGATGTCCGCAGCCTTCTGGAGCTCCTCCGGAGTGTTGATGCCCTGGACCTCGTCCGGGTCGTGGCTGCGGTAGGAAGCGATGGTGGAGCCGCCCTCGATGAACCGACGAGCCACCTCGGTGAGCCGGTACTCGCCGTCTGAGGCGAGCGCGTCAATCTGTTCCACGAGGCGCGCGGGGGCGGCCACGTATGAACCCACGTTGATCTCACGGAGGTCAGCACCCGCGTGCGTGAGGTCCTCGGGTTCGACAATCGCGGAAACGTTGCCGTGTTCGCCGCGCTCGATGCGCCCGTAGGGGAGGGGCTGGTCCACGACCGCTGTGAGCAACGAGAACTCCGCTCCGAGGAGGTGGTGACGGTTGAGAAGGCCCCGCAGCGAATCGGTGCGCAACAGCGGGGTATCGGCGTATGTGACGAGGAGTGCGACGGCATCGGCCGGGATCGCATCGCGCGCTGCGAGTACGGCGTTGCCTGTTCCGAGCGGCTTGGCCTGCTCTACATAGGTGAGGTCCGAGCCCAAGAGGTCACGCATTGCGGTGTCGCCGGGGGCGGTCACCACCACGATGTGGCTCGCGGGGACCACGGCGCGCACGTTGGCGAGCGCCTGTTGGGCGACGGTCGAATCCCCGAGGGTCGCGGACAGGAGGCCGCGCGACGCGGCGTCGGCACCCGCAGCGAGGACCACGGCGGCGGTGACGGGTTTGGCAAACGGGGACGATACGACATCGGCCATTGGGGACTCCTCAAGGTGACCAAATAGTTTGTTAGGAAACCTGCCTAACTCCTGGAGGAACGTTATCACCTTCTCAGCGCGGTGCTAAGGCCGCCTTGTTCGAGGCCACTCGCGCGGTGCGCCCAAGTCGGCTCTCTGACGCGCGTCAGGCCGCGGCGTCGACTCCGGGGTGGGGAGGGGAGGCCGGAGCGTCTGGTCTAGGTGCGAGCTTCTGGAGCACGACGGCCGCGGCGATGAGCCCGCCGCCCGTCGCGAAGGCCATGGACGGGTAGGTTGATTGAAGCACCATGACCCACCGAATGGGCTCGGGGGTGTCCGGGCCGAAGATCCGGTTGAAGCCGTCAAAAATCTCGTCCTGAAAACGCATGACCAGCATGCCCGTGACGAAAAGTCCCGCCGCCCAGATCCGGCATCCGGTTGCAGTGCGATTCATGGTGTCCCTCCTAGTGACGGCGCGGTCGCGCCGTGCTTTCCACACTCGATGAGCGCGATGCCCGACTGGAGGTGGCGGCACTGGCCGCGCCACTCGCCGCCCTCCTATGTCATGCCGCTGCAACTTCCGTCGAGCCACCTCTTGGCGAACTCGGTGTCGCCGCCGACAATCCTTGGAATGAGAGAGACTCTGTCGCCTTCACCGAGTTGTGGGTTGTACGTCTGGATGACATCCAGGTCGGGGAACTTCTCCAACTCAGCAGCAGCCGCTGCAGTTCGCTCGGTGTCGCCAGCCTCGGCGGCCCACACGTACTCGGTGATCCAGGCGCACTGCCAGTGGATGGCGGCCATGACCACGATGTCTCCCTTGGAGAACGTGACGGGTACTTCCACGGTGTGACCGTCTGTCGGATCAGGGCGAAGAAGGCCAAAGGTGTAGGTGGTATCGGTCTCTGAGATGAAGGTGCCACCCTCGCCGCCCGTGAGGAGGCTCACGAGTTCCGGTGCCTCGACGCGGTCCGGGTAGGGCTCGCCGAATACGGAAAGCGAAGGCGCCCGCGTCGGGCCGACGCCGGGGGCCTGCGCCGCGTGGTTGGGTGCCGCCGTAGGAGCGGCCGACGTGGCCGACGGAGGCACCGCGGGGCCTGCGTCTTTGAAGGACATGGCCGCGAACGCCACGCCGCCAACCACCGCGAGCGCGACGAAGGACGAGAGCACGCCGCGGCCAGTTCGGTAGCGGGCGATGCGCCGCTCCACGTCGTCCCAGTCCGCGCGCAGCGCGGTCGCGTCGAAGCCCCGGCCGGTGACCGCCTGGAGGTTCTCGAATGCGTCCCGTGCGTCGCTCATCGTCCTCCCCCGTCGCGCGTCTCAACCACAATGGTCTCCTCGGCGTCCAGATCGAGTCCTGGAAGCACCTCCCGCAACTTCGCCCTCGCATCGGACAGGTAGCGCCTCACCTCCCCTGGCGCGAGGCCTAACGTGCCCGCCACTGCGTCGACCGTCAGGTCGTCCATGAAGCGCAACACGATGCACGCCCGCTCCCGCGGAGCGAGCGTCAGAAGCGCCGACTGGAGATCAAGCGCGGATTCGACGTTGCCCGCATGGTCGGGGGAGGCAGGCAGCGCCCAGACCCAGTCCTGCAGGTCGCCGCCGGTGCCCGATATCAACGGCCGCACAGCAGACCGGCGCGACCGGTCGATGAACGCGGTCGCGATCGCCCTCTTCACGTACACGTGCGCGGCATCGAGCGACGACGCAGTCCGGCCGCTACGGAAGGCGCGCACCAGCGCGTCTTGAAGAAGATCCTCCGCGTCATAGCGGTCGCCCGTCAGCGCATACGCGTAGCCAAAGAGCGCGCGCCCCCTTTCACGCACCAACTCTTCGAGCAGACCCCTCCACGCGCTCACCGCCTCGCCCCCCGATCACTCATGCCAGCATAAACGCAGCGACACACAAAAAGGGTTGGGGTCGGACCGCAGAGTCGCGATCCGGCGCTACTGCAGGCCTCACGTCAGTGGCCGCTGAGTGCGACGCAGCCGCCGTCCATGACGGGCCCCTTGACGACCATGTCGATGTCGGTGGCGCTCGCCGTCCCAAACACGCAGCCACCCTCGGGGCCGTCGCCGCCAAAGGTGACGACGCCGTCGGCTTCCCCTGCCTGCGCCCCCGTCACTCCGTTGTCTTCCATGATTGTGATCACCGAATCTACGGAGAGGCCGTCGGTCTGCTGAAGCTCCCCGATCGCCGCGGTGATGTCCGCGCGCTTCGCCTCGAAGGCCGCGAACGCGTCGGCGGAAACGGGCAAGCGGTCCTTGTATGCCTCGTTGGAATCCATCAGGGCTTGAGGGTCGTACGGGATGCATTCAGGCGGCAACTCGACGCCCTCGACCTGCGGGCACGCCACGGACGACGGCTCAAGCACGGTCGGCGTTGGGTTGCCAGCCTGGCCGCCGGGCGGGGTGGCGCAACCCGCCACCAGCAGTACCGTCAACGCCAGAATCCCCAGACCCCTCATACGTTGCACCCTACTCGGGTGGTGCCACCCCCACCTGACTGGACGCCCCGCCACCCCGCAGCGTCACCACCATGACAACGCGCCCGTTCCGCATGATCGACGTGTTCCCGTCCGCCACACCGCAATCGGGCAACCCCCTCGCGGTGGTGCTCGATTCCGAGGCGCTCACCACCGCGCAGATGGCCGCGTTCTCCGCGTGGACCAACTTGTCGGAGTGCACGTTCGTGCTGCCGCCCACGGACCCGGCCGCCGACTACCGCGTGCGCATCTTCTCCCTCACCACGGAGCTGCCGTTCGCGGGCCACCCCACGCTTGGCACGGCGCGCGCGTGGCTGGACGCTGGGGGAGTGCCGCGCACGCCCGGCCGGGTGATCCAGGAATG
>JAYTGI010000069.1:0-7074 GCA_043733605.1 Demequina sp.
GCGAGCGCCGCCACCAAGATCCGCCTCATCGGTCCACCACCTCGACGCCGAGCGGAATGCGTGTTGCCAGGCGCGCAAAGTCATCGGCGGCCATGGCAAGCGGAAGAGGCTCCCTCACACCTAGCCCCCCGGATCCGCGCGGGAGCATGAGCCGGAATGCGGCACCTTGACCAGGACTCCCCCACGCCTCGAGCGCGCCGTCGTGAAGTTGCGCGTCCTCGCGTGAGATCGACAGGCCGAGACCTGTTCCTCCCATGGTGCGCGCCCGCGCCGGGTCCGCCCTCCAGAAGCGGTCGAATACCCTCGCCACTTGGGACGTCGACAGGCCGACGCCGTAATCGCGGACGACGACGGCTACAGTGCGCGAACTCGACGCAACGGCGACGTCGATGGGCTGGCCCTGGGCGTGTTCGATCGCGTTGGAGAGAATGTTGCGAATGATGCGCCCGACGCGTGGCGCGTCCATCGACGCGGTGTTGCTGCCTTCCCGCACCCAGAGCCTGAGTTCAACTCCCTGTTCCAGTGCAGCGGGCACGAGGCCCTCCATCTGGTACTTCACGACCTCGGCCAGGTCGTGGTCCTCGAAGTCGAGCTGCGCCGCTCCCGCGTCGATTCGCGAAATCTCGAGGAGGTCGGACAACAACGCCTCGAAGCGGTCGAGCTGAGTCGCGAGCAACTCCGCGGAGCGGGCAACGGAGGGCGCAAAGTCGGCGCGCGAATCATGCAACACGTCCGAGGCCATGCGAATGGTGGTGAGCGGCGTGCGCAACTCGTGGGAAACGTCTGACACGAAGCGGCGCTGAAGCCTCGACAGGTCCTCCATGCGCGTGATCTGGCGTTGCAGGGAGCTCGCCATGTCGTTGAAGGTCGTGGCGAGAGTCGCCATCTCATCGTTCCCTCGCACTTGCATGCGTTCCGATAGGTGGCCGTCGGCCAGACGGGAGGCGACCCCGGCCGCGACACGCACCGGTCGCACAGCTTGAAGCGTCACGGTCCAGGTCATGAACAACACGAGCCCCACGAGGACGGCCGCGCCGAGCGTGAGAACTCGTTGAATGAGGTCGAGAGTGATCTGCTCGTCCACGAGCGAATACACGAAGTACAACTCATAATCCCCAGCGGAAGGGACTTTGAGCGGCGCGCCAAGCACCACGACGGGGACGCCGGTGCGCGGATCCGCCGCGAACTTCCAATACACGCTGCCACCGGAAACAATCGACGAGCGCAAGTCGGGCGAGATCACGGGCAACAACGCCGGGTCCGACACTGATGGCGTGAGGGCAAAGTCGGACCCATTGCCGCGGGCCCTGACCATCACCAGATCGCGTCCCTCGGCCCCCAGTTGGAGGGCCTTGAGCTTGTCGTTCACCAATTGCTGCAGGTCTCCTGGCGTCTCCGCTGTTGAAGCATCGAACGTCGCCTGGGTGTCGGCCACATCCCGAGCTGACTCCGAAAGGATCTTCTCGACCCGCTTGTCGACCAGCCCGTCGCGAATCTGCGTCGTGACGTACGCGCCAAGCGCGGCAACTGCCACCAACCCCACCACGAGCGTGGATGTGACGACCCTGAGCAGCATTGACCGCGTCCAACGCCTCCACAGCGTTCGCACCGGCGCGCGCAACATCATCACGATCGCGCGCGAGGTCAGCTTCACGGCGTGTAGCCGCCTGCTTTGTATCCCACCCCTCGCACCGTGAGCACGATTTCGGGGTTCTCGGGGTCGCGTTCGATCTTTGCGCGGAGGCGCTGGATGTGGACGTTGACAAGCCTGGTGTCCGCGGCGTGGCGATATCCCCACACGTCCTCGAGAAGCACCTCGCGGGTAAAGACCTGGCCCGGGTGCCGTGCGAGAGTCACGAGCACGTCGAATTCGAGCGGCGTGAGTTGGATGACCTCGCCGTCGCGCGCCACCCTGTGACCGGTCACGTCGATCTCGAGTTCGCCGATGCGCACCACACCAGGAGCGCCGTTATCGTTGCGCCGCAGCCTGGCGCGCACCCTCGCGATGAGTTCGCGCGGCTTGAACGGCTTGGGGATGTAGTCATCCGCGCCCGACTCGAGACCGAGCACGACGTCGACAGTGTCCGACTTCGCGGTGAGCATGATAATAGGCACGCCGGATTCCGCGCGGATCTCACGGCAGATGTCGATGCCCGACTTACCAGGCAGCATCAGGTCAAGCAATATGACATCCGGCTGTTCGGCCCTGAAGATGCCGAGCGCGCGGTCTCCATGATCACAGAACACCGGATCAAATCCGTCCGCGCGCAAGACAATGCCAATCATTTCCGCAACGGCGGGATCGTCGTCGACCACCAGGATTTTCGCGACCATAGCGCCATGATGCCACGCACACCGTCCGCGTCGTCGCAAACGTGACGAGAATGGCTCCCGACTGCGTGCGCTCACGTGGCAAGATGGGCCAGACACAAGCGAGGAGGGGACATGGCAGACAGCACCGCGCCAGGCAATGAGGGTTGGGCATCGCCAGAGGGTGGGCCGCAGGGCTGGGCCTCTCCCGAGACCGCCGATGGCGCCGCTCCGGAGGCCTTTGCACCCACGGCTGCTGGATGGCAGGGTCCAGATGCCGTTTCTGCCGCAACCGTTGCTGGCCACGTCCAGTACCCCCACTCGCCCGCCGCCAATACCGCGAGCGACGCATACGCGCGGTACAAGCCGGGAATCATCGTCCTCAGGCCGCTCAGTTTTGGGCAGATCCTCGATGGGGGCATCAAGGCGCTTCGCCACAACCCCAAGGTGATGATCGGGCTCAACGGCGCGGTCGCATTGGCCGCCACTGTCGCGATGTTCGGTCTCGGGTATGAGTACTTCGCCAGTAGTTTTTCCTTTGACCCGTACGCGAACGATCAGGCGTTTTCCGCTGGCTCGATCGTTGGACTTCTCGCAGGCACGCTCGTCGCCACGTTCTTGTTGACCATGGTCACTGTCATCAGTTCGGTGTCGGTGGGCCGCTCCGTGATCGGTGAGGTCATCCCCGCTCGCGAGGCTTGGGCCCGATCCCTGCGTCGCATGCCCACGGTGCTCGCCATCACACTGCTGATGCTGCTCGCCTTCGTGCTGGGCTACGGCATCATCATTGGCCTCGTCGTCGCGTCCGCGCTCATCACGCCAGTGCTCGCGGTCATCGTTGGCATCCTCGCAGGGCTGGGGTCTCTCGCCCTGTACGTGTGGCTTGGCATCAAGCTGTCGATCACGCTGCCTGCTTCGGTATTGGAGCGTCTGGGCCCGGTTGCGTCGATGCGTCGCTCGTGGCGTCTCACCACAGGTCGCTTTTGGATGATCCTTTCGGTGCTGTTGGTGGCGAGCATCATCACGAGCGTCATCCAGAACGTCATTTCCGCGCCAGTGAGCGTGATTATGCCGCTCGCGTTCCTCAACTCCGATTCGCCTCCCACTGGACTGATGCTTCTCTTGCTGGCGGTCGCGTCGTATGTGGGTATGTTGCTGTCGACAGTGTTCGTCGCGTCGGTGACGGCAGTGGTCTACACGGATCAGCGGATGCGGCGCGAGGGATTTGACCTCGTGCTAGCGCAGGCCGCAGTGCGTCCGGGCGCGTAGATGCGCCTCTCGATTCCGGTGAAGCCAGATCCCGACACGGCCCGCCGGTGGGCCGAGGACGAGCTCTCGAAGTCGATCTATCGGCACGGCGAGTCTCTCGCGGACCGGCTTGCGCGGTGGCTTTCGGACCTCTTGAGCAAGCTGTTCGACGCAGGCACAGGGAATCCAATACCACCCGTGGGCTATCTGCTGGGCGCCGTCGTCGTGATCGCGCTGATCGTCATCGCCACGCGCATAGCGATTCCCGCGGCGCAACAGCGGCGGCGCCGCGGCACCGCAGTCCTGTTGGGAGACGATGCCCGCACGGCCCAGCAGATCCGCGACGCGGCGCAACAGGCCGCCCGCGCCGGAGACCACACACTCGCAACGCTCGAGTACTTTCGAGCTCTCGTGCGCGGGTGCGAAGAGCGAGTGATCATTGATGATCGCGCCGGCCGCACCGCTCGCGAGGCGGCCAGAGACATCGCCACCGCCGTCAGCCAGCACGCCGGCGATCTCCGCTCAGCCGCGATGACGTTCGACGCTCTTTGCTACGGCCACCGCGACGGAACGGCGGAAGACTCCTCTCGCATGAAGGCGCTCGACTCAGGGTTGCGCGGAACGCGCGCTATCCAGCAGGTGACGTCATGACCACCCCTGCGCTGCACCCTGGGTTTGTTTTGGGAGACGGCTCCACGGCGGGCGCGACTGTACGCAGCGGTTGGCGACGCTTTGGGTGGGTCATCACCTTGGTCGTGGTGTCGCTTTTGGTGCTCGCATTTCTTGCCTTCACCAAGGCGCCGTCATCCACTGCGCCGTTGAGCATCGCCAACGCCCAGCCGGAGGGCGCGCGAGCCGCCGCCGAGATCCTGAGAGGCCAAGGCGTCGAGGTGAGCGAGTCCTCGACCTTGTCAGGCGCTTCCAAAGCGCTCGGCGCGGATGGCACGCTGGTGATCGCGTCGTACTACTTCCTGGACGAGGCTCAGATCGCATCGATTCTCGCGTGGAAGGGCCCCGTGCTCTGGCTGGCCCCTGACGAATACGACGTGGCTACGATCGTGCCTAGCGGCGTCACCGCAGCTGTCGCGTTCACCGCGATCGCCTCTGCAGACTGCTCGGTGCCCGCGGTGCAGCGAGCAGGCGAAGTGAACGCCCCAGGCGGGCGGTACGCAAAAATGTGGGAGACCCCCTCCGTGACCGGCTGTTACACGAGCCCTGCCACGGGGGACTCCCTGATGCTGCAAGTCGCACGCGAGGGCGCGGCGCCCATGACGATGATCGCTGCACCCAGTTTTCTCACCAACGAGTTGCTCGCCGAGCGGGGCAACGCGTCCCTCGCGCTCAACCTCCTGGGCAGCAAGCAACGTGTGTCCTGGTACATGGGCACTCCTTACGACAGTTCCACCCTGGGAGGCGGTGGCCAAGGAGGCGTCGTTCTCACAGCGCCCGCATGGGTCAATGCGGCCGCACTTGCCGCGGCGCTTGTCTTCCTCATGGCCGGCCTGTGGAGGGGCCGACGCCTCGGCCCGCTGATGACCGAGCCACTTCCAGTGGTCGTGCCCGCCTCCGAGGCCACCAGGGGGCGTGCGCGCTTGTACCGGCGAGGGCGCGCATATGGACATGCCGCGGCCGCGTTGCGCGCCGGATCTGCCAGGCGTCTCGCACAGCGACTCGGGCTCGGCCCGCACGCGAACCGCGACGCCATCACCACCGCGGTGGCGGCGTCGTCGATGCAAGACTCCGCAACGGTGGATTCCCTGATCTTCGGCCCGCCGCCACGCGACGAGGCCGCCATGTTTGTTTTGATACGGCGCCTAGACGCCCTTGAGAGTGAGGTTGATCCCACGTGAGCGAGACTCCCGAAACCCCGCAATACGACGGCGCGGCACGCCCAGCATTCCCGCCTGCCGCTGAAGCCCCTCAACCCGAATACGCGGCGCCGGCAGTTGCGAGCACTGTGGAGCCCGGACCGGCAGTGCCCAACTCGGAGGCACGCGGACCCGAGGCGCCGCGGTACTCCGAGTTGGTGACCACCCTGGCCAGCATCCGTTCCGAGGTGGGCAAGGCCGTCGTGGGTCAGGACGCCGCGGTGACAGGGCTCGTCATCGCGCTGCTGTGCCGCGGTCACGTGCTGCTCGAGGGCGTCCCTGGCGTCGCGAAGACGCTTCTGGTACGAGCGCTGGCACAGTCGTTGGCGCTCGACACCAAGCGCATCCAGTTCACGCCCGACCTCATGCCAGGCGACATCACCGGCTCGCTGGTGTATGACGCTCGCACCGCAGAGTTCCACTTCCGCGAGGGCCCCATCTTCACCAACCTGCTGTTGGGCGACGAGATCAACCGCACGCCACCCAAGTCGCAGTCCGCGCTGCTTGAAGCCATGGAGGAGCGTCAGGCGACGATCGATGGCGTCCCGCGGCTTCTGCCGGACCCTTTCTTGGTGATTGCCACCCAGAACCCTGTCGAATACGAGGGCACATACCCGTTGCCCGAGGCCCAACTCGACCGCTTCTTGCTCAAGATCGAATTGCCGATTCCTCCGCGCGACATCGAGATCGAGGTGTTGCGTCGCCACGCCGACGGCTTCAACCCGCGCGACCTCGCGGCAGCGGGGATTCGCCCCGTCGCGACCGCCGAGCAACTCGCCGCCGCTCGCGCGGAGGTGGCCCGCGTGCACATCGACGACGCCGTGCTGGGGTACATCGCCGACGTGTGCAGGGCGACCCGCTCCGCGCCGTCGACATCGCTCGGAGTCTCGCCGCGTGGGGCCACCGCACTGGTGGCCACCTCTCGAGCATGGGCCTGGCTGTCGGGCCGCACGTTCGTCACGCCCGACGACGTGAAGACGCTCGCCGGGTCGACCCTTCGGCACAGAATCCAGCTGCGGGCCGAGGCCGAACTCGAAGGCGTCACCGCCACCAGCGTGCTGGACGGCGTGCTCGCCTCCGTTCCCGTGCCGCGCTGAGCCGATGTTCATCTCCTGGCCGTCGGTCGCGCTGCTCGCGTGTGCCATTCCGCTCGCCATCGTCACCGCGCGCCCCGAGGCGGTGTGGGCGTGGCTCGTGCTCGTGCTCGTGGCTGCGGCGCTCGATATCGCACTGACCCCGTCGCCGCGAAAGCTCGCCGCCAGGCGAACGCTCAAGGGCTCGGTGCGGCGACTCGAACAGACCACAAGCACGATCTACGTCGCCAACCCCACGCGCAGACACGTGCACGGCCTGGTAAGGGACGCGTGGCAACCATCGGCGGAGGCGACAGGCGAGCGCCACGCACTAGACCTGCCGCCTGGGGAAATCCGCCGCATGCGGACCACGCTCGCACCTTCGCGCAGGGGCGACATCCGCGCGGGCCCCGTGGTGGTGCGCGTCAACGGACCTCTCCGCCTCGCGGGCCGCCAACTCTCGATTCCCGTGCGAGCCACATTGCGTGTGCTCCCCGAGTTCGCCTCGCGACGCCACTTGCCGTCACGACTCGCGCGGCTGCGCGAACTCGACGGACGAAGTGCGGTGCGAGTGC
>JAYTGI010000070.1:0-2507 GCA_043733605.1 Demequina sp.
GGCCTTGACCCGAAGAAGCCGCGCGATGCGCTGAGCGGGCTCGGATGAGGCGACTCGATGCGGGGCACGTCGCCGAGCATCGGCGCGAGGTTGCGAGCGTCCCGCCCCCATAGGATTGCCACGAGCGGGCCGCCCCTGGCAACCAACCTGTGGATGGCGTGTTCGGTGAACTGTTCCCAGCCCTTGCCGCGGTGAGACCCAGGCGAGCCGGGAGCAACAGTGAGGCATCGGTTGAGGAGCATGACCCCCTGGTCGGCCCACGTGGTCAAATCCCCTGTGACCAGCCGCTCGCCCGTGTCCGCCTCGAGCTCGCGAGCGATGTTTGACAGCGACCGCGGCATCGGCCGCCCGCGGGGGACGGAAAACGACAGGCCCATCGGATCGCCGGGAGTCGGATAGGGATCTTGGCCGACGATCAGCACACGCACGGCCGCGAGGGGACGAGTGAACGCGTTGAGGATTGCGTGCGACTCGGGAAGGTACGTGCGGCCCTGTGCGAGCTCGGTCCTAAGGACCTCTCCAAGCCCAGCTAGCGTCGGCGCCATGGTCTCGAGTGCCGCCGCCCAGTCGGGCGCGACCTGCGATCTCCACGCCTCAGACATGCCTCCAGCCTAGCGACCCAACGGGCCGCTAGGCGGGGCGCCCTCACTAAATGACAACCGTGTGATTCGCGGGTACGCTGAACCCATGTCAGCAGTCTCCGTGCCACTCGCCTCTACGGCGGCGACGCCGCTCAGCGAGCGCGACGCGAGGATCCTCGACTTCGAGCGCCAGTGGTGGAAGTTCGCCGGCGCCAAGGAAGACAGTGTGCGCGATCTCTTCCAGATGTCTGCGACCGAGTATTACCAAGTTTTGAATGCGTTGATCGACTCGCACTCTGCACTCGCGCACGACCCCATGCTGGTCAAGCGGTTGCGCAGAATGCGCGCGTCTCGACAGCGCGGTCGGGCGAGCCGTTCGCTTCAGTCATCGCCGTAGGGGTAGCGTTTCCCCGTGCCGTCCTATCCAGTCGATGAGTTCGACAACGCCGATTCCGAACGCGGCCCCGTGGGCGTGCACCGCAAGCGCAAGAGCATCGCTGTGGCGATCATTGCCCCTTTCCTTGTGTTCATCGGGGCTGGAGCCCTCGCGTATGGCGTGGTGTTGTATCTATGGGCGCACGACGGCGGCACCGGGTTGCCTCCGTTGGGGAACACCGCGTCGCCCACCAGCACGGAGTCACTCGTGGCCGGCCCCACGGACGGCCTGTCGACGATTTCACCCTCGCCATCGGCCTCTCCTTCTCCCACGCCCACCGCAACCGTCGAGCCCGTTCACCTCGACGCAAGCGTGGCGGTCCTCAACGGTGCCAAGATTGGCGGTCTGGCAGGGACCAATGCGGCCAAGTTGACGGCCGGAGGGTTCACGGCGGTCACCGCGGCAAACCTCTCGACCGACCTCCCTGCAGCCAACACGGTCAGGTACGCAGACCCGGTCTTCGAGACGACGGCACGGCAGGTCGCGGCGTTGCTGGGGATCGCAGCGGTCGAACTCGGTGCGACTCCCCAGGGCGACATCTCGGTCATCCTCGTGTCTGACCCCGCCAAGTAACGAGAATTCCTCGCTCGAACCGCGCTTCGCCGCGCGCGAAACCGCGTCCGAATATTTGCACTCTCAGCAGGAGAGTGCCAAGATTCGATTAGCACTCTGCTACCTAGAGTGCTAAGGCTTCGGCGCTAACGATGAGGCACTCGTCCGGTGTGACAAGAACACCGATGCGGGCGTCGTCCGTCGCGGGCATCAGCGGCGCCACCACCCTTCGAAAGAGGAACACACACCCATGGCAAAGATGATTGCCTTCGATGAGGAGGCCCGACGCGGCATGGAGCGGGGCATGAATGCTCTCGCTGATGCCGTCAAGGTCACCCTCGGCCCCAAGGGTCGCAACGTTGTACTGGACAAGAAGTGGGGCGCCCCCACGATCACCAATGATGGCGTGTCCATCGCTAAGGAGATCGAGCTTGACGACCCGCTCGAGCGCATCGGCGCCGAACTCGTCAAGGAGGTCGCCAAGAAGACCGACGACGTGGCCGGAGACGGCACCACGACGGCGACCGTTCTGGCTCAGGCGCTCGTCAGGGAAGGCCTGCGTAACGTTGCCGCAGGTTCCAACCCGATCGCCCTCAAGAAGGGCATCGAGAAGGCCGTCGAGGCAGTCACCGTTGAACTCCTGAAGATGGCCAAGGAGGTCACGACCAAGGAGCAGATTGCTGCCACGGCTGGAATCTCCGCGGCCGACCCCGCCATCGGCGAGCTCATCGCCGAGGCCATGGACAAGGTGGGCAAGGAAGGCGTCATCACCGTCGAGGAGTCCTCGGCTTTGGGCCTCGAGCTCGAGCTCACCGAAGGCATGCGCTTCGACAAGGGCTTCCTTTCCGCCTACTTCGTCACCGACCCCGAGCGCCAGGAAGCCGTCCTCGAAGACGCGCTGGTGCTCCTGATCGAGTCGAAGATCTCCAGCATCAAGG
>JAYTGI010000071.1:0-2502 GCA_043733605.1 Demequina sp.
GGACTTGATGAGGCCACTGAGATCGGGGTAGGTCATTGCCCAAGCGTACCGAGGCCCGGCACGAACTCGGGCACCGCATTCCTTCGAAGACTCGTACCTCCGAAGAGTCAAGCCTCCGAGGAGACGACGCGAAGATGACCGCGGCGGGGTTCCGATGCGAGCGAAGGTCGCGGCACCGCTATCGGCGCTTGCGCAACGGGCCTCCCTGCCTCGCGCACGGCCCTCGCGAGAGCGTCCAAGTCATCGGGCGACGGGCCCCGATCTTCGAACTCCTGCTGAATGTGAACGACATCCCAGCCTCGCGGAGCCGTGAAGCGCTCGGCGTGGTGCGAACACAGGTCGTAACAATGCGGCTCCGACTCGAAGGACAACTGACCAACGACAACTGTCGAATCTGCGTAGACGTACGTGAGCGTTGCCACTGCGGCGCGCGAACACGCCGTCTTGGTGCACTGCCTGCTCACGATCACACAGGCGACGGTACCCGTGATCCGGTGCGTGCCACGTGAACCACGCCGCGACGGGCGTTAGGGTCGAGTCATGAGGAGAGACGCTCACGGCAGGGGAATGCGGCGACCGCTCTTGACCGCGGCACTACCTGCGTACCGCACGAGGTCTGAGCGCTTTGACGACATCGTGGCGGACGCCTCAGAGCGACTTGCGACGCGCTGGGGATCGCAGTGGGGTCTACTCGAATTTGGGGTAGAGGACGTGCCTCCCTCCGATCCAGCGCCGTGGGAGCACGGGGTGCCCCTCGGCAGGGTGCTGCCTGGCGAGTACGGGGCGCCCACCCGCGTCGTGCTGTATCGCAGGCCTGTGGTTCAGCGTGCTGGCGACGATGAACTTGCCGCGCTGGTGCGTGACATCTTGGCGGAGCAAGTAGGGCACCTTCTGTCGATCCGTCCGGACGAGATCGACCCCGACTACGGCGTCAACGAGTAGTGGCGTCAACGAGTAGCGGCGTCAACGAGTAGCGGCGTCACGGTTTGGGGAATCGCGACGAACTGCGCGACGAACTGCGCGACGCTCACCGCGCCCGCCGGGTACGGCTTCTAGGCGCCCGCGGGGAAGCGCGCGCCAACGACGGTGGCGGTAAGGCCAGTGTGGTCCATATTTACCGGTTCCGACGAGGCGAGGTATCCGGCATCGGACTCCAGGACGAAGGCCCAAGCGAACTCACCGTTCGTGCTCAACACCGCTCCCGCAGGTGCGGCGACGTCGAGCCATTGGACCGTACGCGCCGTGAGATCCGCCTCCGCGACAGTTACGCCGCCAGAGTCCTGTACCACCACGTGAGCGTTGGTCGGTGAATACACCGCGATACGCGCGCCCTCAAGCGGCACCACGCCGGTAAGAGTGCCCTCCCGCACGGCCTCGCCGCTCACCCACATGTGGTCGTACGCAACGTCGCCTTCGATCGACTCGCGTGGCGCGCGCGGCACCACGGTGCGCGCGGCGGCAACAACCGCGCTGTCCGCCCGTACCTCGATCGCGCCCGCGAGCCCCTGCGGCAGGTCGATATCAGTGACCATTCCAGGCTCCAGCACAAGCGCATGGCCCACGGACCACGGCTCGATTCCCTGGTCCGAAACCAACGACAGTTCTACGGAAGCGCCCTCAGGCGCCATGAGCCTCAAGGTAACCGTGGCGTTCGCACCCTGCGCGCCCACTGCGGGGATCACGAGCGTCTTCGCCAGGTCGCTGGGGGCAACCCATTCGGTTCCGGCTGGCTGGAAGCCTTCCAGCCTCGAGTCTTGAAGCGCCGCGACCACGCCAGGGCCCGTCGCTTGCACTCGCAGCACCATCGCGGGCAACTCAGCGGCGACCGCCTCGACGAGTTTGTTGACCTGCGCTCCGGGTGCCACGGCGACAACAAGCGTGCTTTGCACCTGGCCGAGCGGCCCGTACACCGTAACTGTGGCCTCGGCCGGCGCCGGGCTGGGGTTCGCGAGCACAAGTCGCGCGCTCGAACCGAGGGAGGTCGCTCCCCCGACAAGCCACTGATCAACCCGCGCCTGTCCACAAGACATCGCCGACCAGCCCTCGATGTCGCCGTCGCCGATAAGCTCCACTTGGGCGGCGACAGCTGAATCGGCGGCCTGGCCATCGCCCAGCGGGGTTGTGGGGACCGGCGCGTACACGTTGAAGGTGCGCTGCGTCGGCTCAGAGGCCAAGTCCCCTCCCGCGCCGACATCGCCCACCGGCACATGTTGCGGTCCGGGACACGCGACGACAGGGGCCGGCGAAGGGATAGAAAACGTGGAGCTCGATGACGGCTCAAGGGTCGCGGGCGACGCCACATAGACTGCGAAGGCTCCCAACGCCGCGACGAGAACGACGGAGATTCGCGTCATCATTCTGGAGATCATGCGGCCAGCTCCCTAGACCTGCCCAAGGGCACCGCACCGACGAGCGCCCAAGCGACCGCCACGGCACTCGCCCACCACCACCACCGCTGAGAGGGGTCTCTGTACGCGTAGGACACGTGCGATGCCCCAGCGG
>JAYTGI010000072.1:0-17468 GCA_043733605.1 Demequina sp.
CCGTGGACCACAATCGGCAGGCCCGGATGAAGGTCCGCGATCGCACGGACCGCGGCATCGATGCCGTCGCCTTGCTCGGCCACGTCCGACATGAAGTGGGGGATGTCGCCTGGAAGCAGCGAGCGCCCCGCCCTGGCAAGATCCACTGCGTAAAACGCTCGCCCGGATTCCACGAAGGCACGACCAAGATGTGCCTGAAAGAAGTAGTCGTTGTAACCGTGCACGTGGAGCACGGCGGACAAAGGAGCGGTGGGCTGAACGTGTGGGCGCACGAGCGTGGCGGTTCCCAACGGGGTCCTCGAGTACCCCGGCAGTACATCCTCGCTCCACTGAGCGTTCGCCATCCCCATGAGTTCAGGCTAGCCGCCCGCGCGCAGGGTGAAGGCGCGGCATCAACGCGCGGCGCGACCCCTCGTTCACCCAAACCGTGCAGAATGTGGCCATGAGCGATGGCGCTGAAGCACGAGACCTGCCCTCTATTCGCGATGTCACGATCGATCCGGCCGACGTAGGGCAACCCATTCCCCGCAAGAGGGTGGTGTCGTGGGCGCTCTGGGACTGGGCCACGCAACCGTTTAACTCGGTCATCATCACCTTTGTCTTCACCGCGCTCTATCTCACATCGGATCAGTTCATCGACCCGGACGTCGCGAAGCTCGGCGATGGCAACAAGCAGTACGACGCCGCCATGGCCCACCTCACCTCCGGACTTGGCCTTGCGATCACCATCGCGGGCATCTTCGTCGCCTTGCTTGCGCCGGTTCTGGGTCAGAGGGCCGATGCAACTGGTCGCCGCAAGACCTGGCTGGGAGCGACCACCGCGTTACTCGTCCTGTCCATGCTCGGCCTCTTCTTTGTTCAGGCATCCGTTGGCTACTTTTGGCTCGGCGCGAGCCTCATCGCCTTCGGCACCGTGGTGTCCGAGATCGCGGGCGTGAACTACAACGCCATGCTGACCCAGGTGTCGACGCCGGCGACCGTGGGACGCGTCTCAGGCCTTGGCTGGGGAATGGGCTACGTGGGCGGGATCGTCGCACTGGTGATCGTCGTGATTGCCGACGGCGCCGACTGGTGGGGAATGGACACCTCCAACGGCTTGGCCTACAGGCTGATTGCGGTGGGCTGCGCCGTGTGGGTCCTTGCATTCGGGTGGGCGGTCTTCGTGTTCGTTCCCGAAACTCGACGCGCGACCTCAGCGACGCGAATTGGGCCATTGCAGGGCTACGCGATTCTGTGGAACGACCTCATGGGCCTGTGGCGGCACGCCCGGCCAACTCTGTGGTTCCTGCTCGCGTCGGCCGTGTACCGCGACGGGCTCGCGGGAGTCTTCACCTTCGGGGCCATCATCGCGTCGAAGTCCTTCGGGTTCTCAAACCAAGAGGTGATTCTGTTCGGGATCGCCGCCAACCTCATCGCGGGAGTTTCAACCATCATCGCCGGGCGCTACGACGACCGCTTGGGACCACGCGCGGTGATCGTTGCGGCCCTGAGTCTGATCACGGTCTCCGGCGTGATCGTCGTGACATTGCACTCGGTCGGAACCATCATCTTCTGGGTCTTCGGCCTTGCCCTGAGCGCTAGCGTCGGTCCCGCGCAGGCCGCATCGCGATCGCTACTGGCCCGCGTGAGCCCGGCAGGCAAGGAGGCCGAGATCTTCGGCCTATATGCCACGACGGGCAGGGCGGCGTCGTTCATGGCGCCTGGCATGTGGACCCTGATGATCGCGATCACGGGCGCGACCATCTGGGGCACTCTCGGAGTGATCGCCGTGGTCGCGGTGGGCCTCGTGCTGCTGCTCCTGGTGCGAACTCCCGTGGATCGGGGCACGATCTAGGGGAACACCGCACGCGTTCGCGCGTTGCAAGTTCAGAGGGCAATTCCGCAACGCGGAGTCAGTCCCCACAGTATCCACCGCACGATTTCCATCAAGCACTTGGAGCATCATGAGCGTCGTCAGCACTGCACAGGCAACCTGGTCGGGAACGCTAGCGGACGGTGCAGGCTCAACGAGCCTCATCTCGTCCGGCCTTGGCACCTTCGCGACCAACTGGAAGGCGCGCGCGGAGGGCGCCGACGGGACTACCACGCCCGAGGAGCTCCTGGGCGCCGCGCATGCGGCGTGTTACTCCATGGCCATGGCGCACGGTCTCGCTCAGCAGGGACTCGTTGCTATAAGGATTGACGTCAAGGCAGATGTGACCTTCGTTCCAGGCAAGGGCATCACGGGAGTGGCGCTCACCGTGCTCGCCGAGATCCCCGGAATGGACCAAGCGACCTTCGCGAGCTTCGCCGAGGTGGTGAAGGGCGATTGCCCCGTCTCTAAGGCTCTGACTGGCACCACGGTGACCCTCACGTCGGCCGCCCTGCTGTAACCACCACACGTATACCCCGTGGGGAATTGTTTCCTCATGAGCGGAGTTCTTCACGACCTGAGGCTTTCGCCCGCGCGGCGTTGGTGGTTTGCCGCGGGAACGGCAATCGCCACGTATCTGTTCATTGCTATTCCCACGGAACTCATCAATAACCCGTTGTTCGGTCGCGACGTGCCGCCCACTCCCTGGTCGTGGACGGCGTTGGCAATCAGTTCCGTGTTGGCCGGACTTGTGGCCGCCACGTACGTCGCGACCCCTGATGTGACTCCCCGTGCCCGCGAGGGACGGCTGGGCGCGGCTGGCGGAATGGTGACCTTCTTCGCGGTGGGATGCCCCGTGTGCAACAAGCTGGTGCTCCTCGCATTGGGATACTCGGGCGCCATCAAGTTCTTTGGGCCGGCGCAGCCATACCTCGCCGTGAGCGCGATCGCGTTGCTGGGCTGGGCGTTTGTCGGCAGGGTCAGACGCGACAAGTCCTGCGGGCTTCGGGGGGCGACATCCTCGCCCGGAAAAGCCACACCTGAGGTGATAGGTCCCATCAGCCGGTAGCGTTCGGCTATGCGCCTCGTGACCGACTTCTCCCGCGGTGTCGGGATGTATTGGCGAGGGGTGCGAACGTGGTCGAGCGATCCGTCGCTCATGGCCCTCGGCTTGTTGCCTGGGTTGATTACGGCTTGGCTTTTCGTTGCCGCATTCGTGGCGATGACCGTGTTGCTCGATCCCTTTTCCAACTGGATCGCCAACCTCATCGTGGGGGATGGCGCCACACACTCGATCGTTCAGGTCGTGGCGGCTCTTGCCGTCGTGGGCGCGACGGTCCTGATAGTCGTCTACGGATTCGTCGCCGTCACCACTGTCGTTGGGCAGCCGTTCTTCGAGCGCATTTCACACAGGGTTGACGACAGGTTGGGCCCCGTCGCAAAGGGTCCAGAGTGGCCGTGGTGGACCAACGCCGCCAGGGGAGTGGGGGAGGGCCTGCGCCTGGCCCTGTTGGCGGTACCTGTGTCGCTCGCGTTGTTGCTTCTTGGCTTGGTGCCCCTCGTTGGTACTGCGATCGCGTGGACGCTCGGCGCGCTGATCGGTGGCTGGTTTGTCGCCCTCGAGTTCGCGGCAGTTCCGTTCGAGAGGCGCGGGCTTCGGCTGCGGGACCGGCGTCGGATTCTGGCCAAGAGTCGCGCGCAAACCGTTGGCTTTGGCGCGATGGCCTTCCTCATGTCGGCGTTCGCGCCGCTGGCAATCCTCATGATGCCTTCGGCCGTGGCGGGCGGCACCCTGCTCGCCCGCACCGCCCTCGACGAGGATGCCCGCGCGCTCTTGTCGTCGGTGGTGGACGGCGCGGACGGCGCAGGTGGTCCAGACAGCCCAGACGGCGCAGGGGACGAACCTGCCAGCTAGAGGACGTCCGCGCCCGTCAGGGATTCCACCAGTTGCGTGACTTCTGCCTGGCACGAGTCCGGGGACACGTGAGAGCCGATATCGAGCACCTCGCGAGCCAGGCTCGCGCCTGCGTCCGTCGTGGCCAGCGTGCCCAGTTGTGCTTGCACCGCCGCCCTATAGGCGGGCGTCGCCGACGCGATTGCGCCCGCGCCTGCATCGGTCAACCCGACCCAGGTGCCTCTCAGGTCATCCGCGCACGAGAAGCGTTCGATGAGCCCCTTGCGCTCCATTCGACCCACTTGGTGGGAAATCCGGGACTTTTCCCACGCGAGCATCTGACCCAGCGCCCCAGCGCGCGCTCTGTGGTCTGGCGCGGCGGCAAGGGCGCTCAGAATCTCAAACTCAGGGAGCGAAATGCCCGCCTCGGACTGGAGCCTTTGTTCGACGACGACGGTCAGTTGGCGTGCGACGAGCGTGAGGGCACGGAAGAGAGTGATATCAAGATCGTCGGTACCCGCCATGCAGTTAGCGTAATCGTCATGGTTGCCCTGTCTAGTGGTCAATCGGGAAGGTCTGGAAGGTGATTAGGGTAAGCCCATGCCGATTCGCCGCTTAATCGCACGCACATCGCTTGCCCAACTCGAGCACCGCTTTGCGCAAATCAGGTCAGATGAGGGCATCCTCGAGCAGCGATCGGCCGATGTTCTGGCCGAAATCGCCCGGGGCGGCCGCGACGAGGAGCCAGCTCACATCCGAGGCGAAAGGCACGACCTCACGGAGATGGCGTTCGTCACCATCGACCCCGAAGGATCGACGGACTTGGATCAGGCGGTCTTGATCGAGGCCGACGGACAGGGCTGGCGCGTGCACTACGCGATTGCGGACGTCGCGGCACATGTGGTGCCTCGAGGCGGCATCGATGTGGAGGCATGGGCGCGAGTGGAGACGACGTACTGCCCCGACATTCGCATCGGCCTCCATCCGCCTGAAATGTCCGAGGGCTACGCGTCGCTGTTGCCAGGTCAACGCACCAAGGCCGTCGTGTGGGATCTTGCCGTCGACGCCACGGGGGAACTGCACACCATCGATGTGCGGCGCGCGTGGGTCCGATCCGCGCACAAGTACTCCTACGAACAACTCACGACAAACCCTCCAAGCGAGGCCGCCGACTTCCTCACACGGCTCAGGGGATTCGGAGACGCGAGGCGCTCGGCGCTCGCCCGTGCGGGCGCGGTGAGCCTCCCAAAGCCGAGCCAAGAGGTCGTGCGCAAGGGCGACGAGCTCACTCTCGAGTTCCGCGCCGCACGGGCAATCGAGGACGACAACGCCCAAGTTTCGCTGCTGACAGGCTCAGCCGCCGCTCGGCTGATGCTGGAGGCTGGGGTAGGAGTGTTGCGAACCATGCCCCCCGCGTCCGACGCATCGCTCCAAAGGCTCAGGAACCAAGCGGTCGCCCTCGGTGTTGCGTGGTCTGCCGATGAGTCCTACGCGCGTGTGTTGACGACGCTGGACGCTGCGAGCCCGCGCGGCGCAGCCTTTCTTTCCGCCGCGGTGTCGCTCTTTCGTGGAGCGGCCTGGCAACCCTTCGACGTCGCGAGCGGGATGCCGGTGCCCGTTCCAGTGACTCACGGCGCCCTCGGGGCCCCCTACGCGCACGTGACCGCACCTCTGAGGCGCCTTGTTGACCGCTACGGCACCGAGGTGTGTCTGGCGCACACCGAGGGGCGTCAGATCCCCGACTGGGTGGCCGAGGCGCTCCCACGCCTTGGTGCCGCGATGGAAACGGGCGTGAGGCGCGGAAACCGTGTCGACAGGGCGTGTGTGGACGCCGTCGAAGCGGCGGTACTCGCGCCACACATTGGGGAAATGTTCGAAGGCGTGGGCCTCGACACGGACACAGTTCAACTCTCGAACCCCGCCGTCGTCGCCAAGTGCTTGGGAACGGTGACCGTTGGACGCAGGCAAAGGGTGCAACTCATCAGCGCCGATGCCTCGACGGGCCCCAAGTTCGAGGTGGCATCGTGAGCGACACGGAGCCCCGCGCGACCTGGGAGGCACGTTACGGCGCGGCGCCAGTGTGGAGCGGGAAGGTCAACGACGCCCTTCGCGCCTGGGGTGAGACGCATCGTCCCTGCAGCGGCGACAAGGCGCTCGACCTCGCGTGCGGAGAGGGAGGAGACGCGCTGTGGCTTGCTCAAGCGGGTTGGCACGTGACAGGGGTCGACTTCGCGTCTGCTGCGATCGCTCGCGCAGCGGACGCCGCGGCAGCACGAGGGCTCACGGTCAACTTCATCACCGCGGATCTTGCCACGTGGGCGCCGGACGCCGCCTACAGACTCGTGTCCCTGTCCTTCTTCCACGAGTCCCGCGAGGTGCGTCGCACGGTCTGGAACGTCGCCGCTTCGGCCGTTGCCGAGGGCGGAACACTGCTTATCACCGCGCACGCGCCCGATGCAGACCCGGCCGCTCCTGGACCTCCTGCGCACGCGCGATTCAATCTCAGCGAACTCGTGGGCTGCTTGGGGGAGGGTTGGACCCTGAGTCACCGCGAGGTTCGCAGGGAGGCCGTCGGTCGCCACGCAGGGCACGTCGTGACGGACATGGTCATGGAGTTCTCCCGAGCCGCGGCGCCCGATTGTTCAGCAGTTCGGTGAGCTTTGTCTCTCAAGAGATGCCAAAGTCCCCAATTCTCGGTACGGTCGAATGAGCAAGAGAGGAGACGCCATGTCAGACACCGAAAACACGGTCAGCAGGCACGAAGTATTCGAGGAGATCCGCGCGAACGAGTTGGCACGCGGTGCCACGGAGGATGACGCG
Organism: Demequina sp.; assembly: GCA_043733605.1. Classification (GTDB taxonomy): domain Bacteria; phylum Actinomycetota; class Actinomycetes; order Actinomycetales; family Demequinaceae; genus Demequina. The sequence continues at coordinate 6,567 of JAYTGI010000072.1, forward strand.
GCCCGGATTGCGGCCGCGCGCGTCGACCAAGTCATGGAGCTCAAGAAGTCCGATTAGGAGCGCCGCAGACTCGCGACTCTACGATGGGGCCATGGACACAACGGTCTCACCGCGTTCGTCGTTGCGCGAACAGGTGACACTGCCAAACGTCATTACGGTGGCCCGCATTGGGCTCATCGTTGTCTTTGGCGTGCTCCTCGTACGGTCTGCCGATGCGTGGGCGATCACCGTGCTCGCCGTCGCGGGAGTGAGTGACTTTCTCGACGGCTTTCTGGCGCGGAGGCTCGGCCAAACATCGAGACTTGGCCAGTTTCTCGATCCCGCTGCGGACAGGTTGCTCACGGTCGTGGTGGTGCTTGGCTTCTTGTGGCGCGGCATCATTCCGTGGTGGCTCGTCGCCCTCTTGCTTGCCCGCGACGTCGCGATGGGAGTCGCTCTGCTGTGGTGGCGACGGCGCGGCGCGGCGATGCCGAACGTGACTTTCCTCGGAAAATCGGCGACCTTTGCGCTCTACGTATTCTTACCCTTGTCCTACCTCGCGTATGGCAGATGGGACGGCGTCCACTCGTTTGCCATCGTCGGGGCGGCGGTCTCGTCGATCGCCTACTGGGGATCGGCCGTGCAATACCTTGCTCAGTTGCGTAAGTCTCGTTCGCCAGCCGCAATCTGAGCATAGGATGTGCATAAAGGAGGCGCCATGACGTACGACGAATCGCCGGTAGAACGGACGATGTCTCTCGCCGCTCACGTACCGGGTGATGACGCGGGGCCGATGCGCCTCGGCGGTCAGGAACAGATCGCAGTGGACGCCCTCGCTGCTGATCACGCCCTGCTGATCGTGCTCCACGGACCAAACGCGGGCGCTCGCTTCCTTCTGGATGTCGACCTCACGGTGGCCGGCAGGTCAGTGTCCTGTGACATCTTTCTCGATGACATCACCGTGAGCAGGGAGCACGCCCACTTTGTCCGCACTGGCACCGAGTTCCGTGTGCGCGATGCGGGCTCGCTCAACGGCACGTATGTGAACAGGGACAGGGTCGCCGAGGCACTTCTCGAAGCTGGCGACGAGGTGCAGATTGGCAAGTACCGACTCACCTTTTATCCCGGCGCCGCCAAGTAGTTTCCGTGGCAGAACCCGCCCGGAGCGATTCCCTCGGAGTTACGGCGCCGCGCAAGGGCCACTGGCCCCATCAGCTCTCCCATGAGCCGACGTTGCGTGTTGGCGACGTGTTGGGCGCGCTCGCCCACGACTTTCCCTCGCTGACCACATCCAAGGTTCGCTTTTTGGACACCCAGGGCTTGGTGGTGCCGCAACGCACACCCGCGGGCTATCGCCTGTACTCTGCGGCGGACGTGGAGCGCTTGCGGTATGTGCTGCGGCAACAACGGGACGCCTACGCACCGCACAGCGTGATTCGGGAGCGCCTGGAGCGTCTCGACGTGGGCGCCGCACACGAGGCCCTCTCTTTAGCGGCCGTAGGTTTCGAGAGATCCGATGTGGTCTCGATCGAGGAGTCGGCCCGGCTGACAGGCGCGACCGCCGACACGATCGCGCTGCTCACTACTGAGGGCATCGTCGAGCAATCGGCCCCTGGACGCTTTGAAAGGTCCGACGTTGCCCTTCTCGGTGCCTGTGCGCGTTATCTCGATGCGGGAGCGGACGTCCGGCAATTGAGGGCCCTAGCGCGGGTCGCTCAGCGCGAGGTGGAGGCGGCCGAGGCGCTCGCCGCGCCCCTCAAACGGCAAGACGATAGGGGAGAAGCGGCCTCGTCAAGGCATGCGCGCCTCGACGCTGCAGCAGACGTGTTTACTGCATTTGTGCGACGCGCTGAAGTGACACGGCCCTGATCAAGGGGCATGGGCGCGACACGCGGTACCGTGAATAGCGACGGTTGTTGATTTGAGGGCCTCGAAACCCTAACGTTGAGGTCGAAGGTAAAGGAGGGGACATGGCAGACACGGACTTCCCGGCACGCGACCAAGGCGTGCTCTTCAACGACGGCATGACGCCCCTCGACGAGAACGCTGGCTACCGCGGCCCATCCGCGTGCAAGGCCGCAGGGATTACCTACCGGCAACTCGACTATTGGGCCAGAACGGGACTCGTCGAGCCCACCGTGCGCTCCGCGACCGGTTCGGGAACCCAACGTCTGTACGGCTTCCGCGACATCCTGGTCTTGCGTGTCGTGAAGCGACTCCTCGACTCAGGGGTCTCACTTCAACAGATTCGTATCGCGGTGGAGCACCTGCGTGAACGAGGCGTCGAAGACTTGGCGCGCATCACCTTGATGTCCGACGGAGCATCCGTGTACGAATGCACGTCCGATGACGAGGTGATCGACCTCGTCCAAGGGGGACAAGGCGTGTTCGGTATTGCACTCGGCAAGGTGTGGCGAGAGCTCGAGGGCTCGCTCGCGACCCTCCCTGCCGATCGAGGCCACGAACAGGCGGCGATCGCAGCGGTCGACGAACTCGCACAATTGAGGGCCAGGAAGGCCACCGCCAGTTAGTTGGCGTGCGAGCCTCGCCGCGCCACTTTGAACCGATCACTTGTCCCGTTTTGTCGTGTCGCGAAGCCTGGGCCACAGGTCCCTCGTTTGAGGCGCTGACGTGCCCTTGGAAAACTGGCAAGATGAAGCCACCGTCGAAGGGAAGCCAATGTTTTCTAAGATCCTCGTTGCCAACCGCGCCGAGATCGCAGTGCGTGCGTTCCGTGCCGCATATGAGCACGGGGCAAAGACCGTTGCGGTCTTTCCCTTTGAGGACCGCTTCTCCGAGCACCGCCAGAAGGCGGACGAGGCATACCAGATCGGGGAGATAGATCACCCCGTACGCGCGTACCTCGACATCGACGAGATGATCAGGGTCGCAAAGCTGTCGGGCGCCGATGCGATCTACCCCGGTTACGGCTTTTTGAGCGAGAACCCTCATCTGGCACGAGCGTGCGAGGCGAACGGCATCGTCTTTATCGGCCCCCCCGCACACGTTCTCGAGATGTCTGGGAACAAGAAGACCGCCATCGACATGGCCAGGGCAGCAGGAATCCCCGTGCTCGCGTCAACGGATCCAGGAACCGATGTCGACGTACTCATCTCCGAGGCCGCCAGCATCGGCTTCCCCTTGTTCGTCAAGGCGGTCGCGGGCGGCGGCGGGCGCGGAATGCGTCGCGTCGAGACCCCAGCCGAACTCCAGGCCTCCCTCCAGGCAGCCATGCGAGAGGCCGAGGCCGCATTTGGTGATGCCACCGTGTTTCTGGAGCAGGCCGTCATCCGCCCGCGCCACATCGAGATTCAGATCATCGCCGACGCGACCGGAAATGTCGTGCACCTCTACGAGCGAGACTGCTCCCTCCAGCGCCGCCACCAGAAAGTCATCGAAATCGCCCCCGCTCCGAACCTGGATCCCGCGATCAGGGAGGCGATGTGCAGGGACGCCGTTGCATTCGCCAGGAGCATCAACTACGTGAACGCGGGAACGGTCGAATTCCTTCTTGACACCGAAGGTGAGCGCGCGGGACAGCACGTCTTCATCGAGATGAACCCCCGCATTCAGGTCGAGCACACCGTGACCGAGGAGGTCACCGACATCGACCTCGTGGGCACGCAGCTGAGGATCGCCTCTGGGGAGACGCTCGACCAGATCGGCATCTTCCAGGATCAGGTGCGCACCAACGGCTTTGCCATTCAGACGAGGATCACCACCGAGGACCCCGCAAACGGGTTCCAGCCAGACACCGGGCGCATCGTCGCCTATCGCAGTCCGGGAGGCGCGGGAGTGCGTCTCGACGGCGCGACTGGCCTCGCAGGAGGGCGGGTCACTGGTCACTTCGACTCGATGCTCGTCAAGCTGACGTGTCGCGGACGCGACTTCCCGACGGCGGTAAGCAGGGCGCGGCGTGCGCTTGCGGAGTTCCGCATCAGGGGAGTGGCGAACAACATCCCGTTCTTGAAGGCGGTGCTGGCGGACCCGGAGTTCCTTGCCGGAAACTTCTCCACTCGCTTTATCGAGGAACGGCCCGACCTCGTGGCCGTCGCCCAATCCCAAGAGCGGTCGACCAAGCTCATGGAGTTCCTTGGCCACGTGTCGATCAACCGACCAAACGGCGAGCCTCCTCAGATGATCAGGACCGCCGCCAAGCTTCCCCCGATCGACACAAAGGTTCCGGTTCCCGATGCCGCGCTCCAGCACCTGCGCTCGGTGGGCCCTGCTCGCTTCGCCGCGGACCTGAGGGCGCAGAAGGCACTTGCGGTCACGGAGACAACCTTCCGTGACGCGCATCAGAGCCTGCTTGCCACGCGGCTGCGGACCTACGACATGCTTATTGTCGCTGATCATGTGGCGCGGACGACGCCTCAGTTGCTGTCGGTTGAGGCGTGGGGAGGTGCCACGTATGACGTGTCGATGCGGTTCCTGAGCGAGGACCCCTGGATTCGCTTGGCCGCCTTGCGTGACGCGCTTCCCAACATTCCGATTCAGATGCTGTTGAGGGGCCGAAATACCGTCGGATACACGCCATATCCGGACGAGGTCGCCCGCGCCTTCGTCCAAGAGGCGGCCGCCACTGGCGTCGACATCTTCAGAATCTTCGACGCACTCAACGACATCGACCAAATGCGCCCCGCGATCGACGCGGTGCTCGAGACAGGCACCGCAGTCGCCGAGGGCACGCTCTGCTACACATCCGACCTCACCAACCCCGCCGAGAAGCTCTACACGCTCGACTACTACTTGAGGGTTGCGGACCAGCTTGTCTCGGCTGGCGTGCACATGCTCGCGATCAAGGATATGGCGGGCCTTTTGAGGCCCGCCGCAGCAGGGACGCTCGTGCGAGCGCTCCGTGAGCGCTTCGATGTGCCCGTGCACCTCCACACGCACGACACCGCTGGCGGTCAGTTGGCCACCCTCATGGCCGCGTCGGAAGCGGGAGTCGACGCCGTCGATGTCGCGAATGCGGCGATGGCGGGCACCACGTCCCAGCCTTCGATGTCCGCGCTCGTCGCCGCTCTCGAGCACACCGAGAGGGACACAGGCCTGTCCCTCAACGCCGTGACGGACCTGGAACCCTATTGGGAGGCCGTACGGAGGCTGTATGCGCCTTTCGAGTCCGGTCTTCCAGGTCCCACGGGCCGCGTGTATCGCCACGAGATTCCCGGCGGCCAGTTGTCAAACCTTCGCCAGCAAGCGCTCTCGTTAGGGCTGGGGGAGCGGTTCGAGGACATCGAGAACATGTACGCGGCAGCCGACCGCATTCTAGGACGACTCGTGAAGGTCACGCCCTCCTCAAAGGTGGTCGGCGACCTTGCTCTCTACCTCGTGGGCCTCGGTGCAGACCCGGCCGACTTTGCCCAAAACCCTGGCTCTTACGACGTTCCCGACTCCGTGATTGGCTTCTTGAGGGGCGAGCTTGGAGATCCTCCCGGCGGCTGGCCGGAGCCCTTCCGTGAGAAGGCGCTGGCGGGCAGGGGAGCGACGCGGCAGATGACGGAGCTTTCCGAGGATGATCGCGTGCTCCTTGCCGGATCGGGCCCCACGCGCCGACGCGCCTTGAATCACCTGCTCTTTCCGTCTCCCGCCGACGACTTTGATAAGGCCGTCGAGAAGTACGGGGACATCTCGGTGATCGACACCTACCACTACCTGTACGGCATGACGCCCGGCAGTGGGGAAGAAGTCACGATTCACCTAGAGAGAGGCGTCACGATGCTTGTGACGCTCGAGGCGGTGGGCGAACCGGACGACCATGGGCTTCGGTGGGTCATGTTCAACTACAACGGTCAGATCCGACCGGTGCAGGTGGCCGACCTCTCTGCCGAAGTGACGGTCCACGCCCGGGTCAAGGCCAACACAGATATTCTCGGGGAGGTCGGGGCGCCGTTTGCCGGCGCAGTCACTCCGCTAGTGTCAGTCGGAGACGTGATCGAGGTGGGGGCGAGCGTCGCGACAATCGAGGCCATGAAGATGGAGGCATCGATCACCGCACCCCTCTCCGGCAAGGTCTCCCGTGTGGCCGTTTCAGGCACCGAACCTCTCCAAGGCGGCGATCTTGTCCTTGTCATCGACGCGAACTGAGAGTCTGTCCGTACTATGCATAGCCCCAGGTAATCTCCCGTCATCTAGGACCTCGGGACCTTGGACCCCGAGGTCGACGAGAAGGTCGGGAGACCATGTTGTGCAAGGAGGTGTGTCATGAAGGTTCTGGTCGCAGTAGGGTCAAAATACGGTTCGTCGCGCGCAGTTGCGAAGGCAATCGCGACAACCCTGGAGGATCAAGGCTTCGAGGTCGACTTTCAAGACGCAGCTGACGTGCGCTCGGTCATGCCGTTCGACGCCGTGATCCTCGGATCCGCTGTATACGGGGGACTGTGGAGGCGCGACGCATCCGCGCTGGCAAAGGAGCACCGAGATGCGCTTCGCTTGAGAGATGTCTGGACCTTCTCCGTGGGTATGGAAAACGTCGTGGTCGAAGGTCAGCCTAAGGACGAGGCCTACGCCATCGCCGATGCCATTTCGGCGCGCGAGCACAAGCGTTTCGCAGGAGCGCTCGACCCCGAGAAGCTCAACATCGGGGAGCGAGCGCTCATCCGGGCCCTAGACCCGCCATTGGGCGACTTCCGCGACTTTAGCGAGGTCACCGCGTGGGCCGAATCGGTCGCCTCGCAACTGCGCGAGGTCGCAGTCAGCTGAGTCGCTGTGTAGCCAAACCGCTGCGTAGCCAAACCGCTGTGTAGCCAAACCGCTGCGGCCGTGTCGGTCCTGGAAACTACAGTAGATCCGAACTCGCCACACGAAAGGCCTTGAATGACAACGCTCGTCGATAGACCACACAGCGCCGTCATCGTGATCGACGTCCAAGTCGATGTGGTGGCCGCCGCGTACGAGCGCGACACGGTGATCGCCTCGATAAACACCCTCGTGAGCCGTGCCCGCGCGTCACAGGTTCCTGTCGTCTGGGTCCAGCACTCGGATGCAGACATGGAACAGGGGAGTGACGGCTGGCGCATCGTCCCCGAGCTGTCGCAAGAGCCCGATGAGCCTGTGGTGCACAAGCGCTACGGCGACGCCTTTGAGGACACGGCCCTCGAAGACGAGCTTTCCAAACGAGGCATCGGGCGCCTCGTGATCGCGGGCGCTCAGACGGATGCGTGCGTGCGCTCGACTCTGCACGGCGCGTTCACGCGCGGCTATGACGTAACTTTGGTTCACGACGCACACACCACCGAAGACCTCAGTTCGTGGGGCGCGCCGCCACCCGCGCAGGTCATCGCACACACGAACCTGTATTGGGCGCATCAAACTGCACCGGGACGTGTGGCGAACGTGGCATCGGCTGATGGTGTGGAACTCACAAGCTAGGGAAGTGGTGCTGCACGCCACTCATCGGCGGCTCGCACGGCTATCTGACATAATGTACATTATCGGCGTGACGTATCAGTGCGGCAACAGGAACAATCCGACCGCACTGAGCGTTCAGTTGCCGAGGGCCACAAGCCCCCAGACAAAGGAGGCTCAGCATGGCTGATCGAGCCCTGCGCGGCATGCGCTTGGGAACGCAGAGCAAGGAAAGCGCCGTAGGCATGGAACTCGCCGAACGTCGCCAGGCCGTTTACGACTGCCCAAACGGACACGTCCTTGCATTCCCCTTTGCCATCGAGGCCGACGTTCCCTTGTCATGGGAATGCCACTGCGGAGCCGCTGCACTCCTTCGCGACGCCGTTCAGCCTGAAGCCCGCGAGGAACGCCACCAGCGCACTCACTGGGACATGCTTCTGGAGCGTCGCACGATTGCCGAGCTCGAGGAGCTTCTCCAGGAGCGCTTGGGCGTGTTGAGGGCAAGCCGCGGGGCTTAGGCTTCTGCTCGCCAAGGCGCAGGGTCACCCCCGAGTTGTTTCTCTCACGGGCTGTGATTCTCTAGCGGCTTGCGCGAGTCACCTTGCGCCACAGCCGCTGAATTCCCCACCCGGTGACCTTGATGAGCGCCTCGCGAATGATCGCGCCGCTCATCTTTGACGCGCCCTTTTCTCGCTCCACGAACGTGATTGGCACCTCTGCAACGCTACCGCCCGACAGGACGGTCCGCCACGTCATGTCCACTTGGAAGCAGTATCCCTGGGACTCAACTGCCCCCAGATCCAGTTGACGTAATGTTGCCGCGTTGTAGGCCCTAAACCCCGCCGTCGCGTCCTTGACCGCGATGCCGAGCGCCAGGCGCACATAGCGATTGGCGTTTGTCGACAGGAACTTGCGATGGAACGGCCAGTTCTCGACGTGGCCTCCGCGCACCCACCTAGAGCCGATGACGAGGTCGTGCTCCCCCGCTTCCGCGAGGAGCAAGGGCAGGTCCTGGGCCCGATGTGAACCATCGGCGTCCATCTCCACGATGACGTCATAGTGGCGCTCCAGCGCCCACGCAAAGCCCGATCGATACGCGACTCCAAGGCCCTGCTTTGCATGCCGGTGCATCACATAGACGTGCTCGTCCGTGTTGGCGAAAGCCTCGGCCCACTCCCCCGTACCATCGGGCGAGGCGTCGTCGACCACAAGAATGTCGGCCTCTGGAGCCGCCAACCTGACGCGCTCGACTTGCCCTGGAAGCGACTCGATCTCGTTATACGTGGGAATGATGACAAGAGTCTTCACCTGCGGCGCCTCCTTGTGCGAGTACCGATCGCGAGGACGGCGATTCCGCCGCCAAGGATCTCAAATCCCAGTTCAATAGGTCCACCCCAGTGCGTGGCAGGAGTGAGCGACGTCCGCAGGGGAATCTGCGCGATTCCTGCGGCCCTCGTGAAGAGCTCGGCGCGATCGATGACTCTCCCCGTGGGCGAGATCACCGCGCTCACGCCTACCGTCGAGACCTGAAGCGTCGCCCTGCCCGTTTCGATCGCCCTCAGCCTGGACATGGCGAGCTGCTGAGTGCTCTCCGCGGTCACGCCGAATGTCGCGTTATTGGTCTGAACCGCCAAAAACTCGGCGCCGTCGCGGGCCGCCTGACGCGGGACCCAGTCGTACGCGACCTCGAAGCAGATGATGGGCCCCACCGTCACTGTACGTGCGAGCGACGCGATCGGTATCTCGATGTGTGCAGGGTCCGTGCCCGGCAGCACATCTGTCGTGAGCCGATCAACCTCCTTGGAGAAGATGCGTGCGATCGACCGAATCGGAATGTACTCGGCGAACGCGGCTGGCACCTGCTTGCGATACTCGGCGCCGGCCAGCGGTTGTCCGTTCTGGAGCCACACGAGCGACAGGTTGTACCGACCGTTGACGGGCGCGTAGTCGTTGGTGCCAAGCAGGATGGGAGCCCCGAGGGCTTGGGCCGCGGCCGTCACGTCGGCCGCGGTCTCCGCGTCAGCACGGGGGTCGATGTCCGACGCGCTTTCTGGCCAGATCACCAGGTCAATGCGCGCACCTGGATTGCTGCCTGCCAACGCGATACTGGCGTCTCGGTGGTTCGCCGTCACCTCGCGTGCACGCTGAAAGGAATCGAGCCCTTTGTTCGCGAGATTTCCCTGCACCCACGCGACAGAGAGCGTCCCCGTTTCAGCCCTGCTGTCGAGCGGGAGTCCGATGGGCGCCACCATCATGCCCACGACCGCTGACACGGCGAAGAAGGCGGCAAGAACTCGCCTGTCGCGAGCGGCAATGACGCCCGCGCCGATGACCGCGCCGGTCAGCACCACGGCGAATGAGACGAGCGGCGCTCCCCCTAGCCACGCGAGACGTGCATAGGGTGAATCAACCGCCGAAAAGGCAACCCTCCCCCACGGGAACCCGCCAAACGGCCACGTAGCGCGCAAGAGCTCGGCACTGACCCACAGCAAGGCGAACACTACGGGACTTAGCCATCGAGCTCGAGCCAACAGCTCGGAGCGCTTTAGGCGCACAAATAGGGCACCTACCAGGCCGAATGCCACAGACTCCGCACCGGATAGGGCGAGCCACGGAATCGGCCCTACCGCCACGAACGCCCACCACAGGTGGGGCAAAAAGAAGGCCATGCCCATCAGCCACCCGAAGCCGAAGCCGCCCCTCGCGCTCACCTTCGTGAGGAGCATGTAGAACGCTGCAAACGCAACGGGCGCGGCCACCCACCACCCGACGTCGGGGAATGCCAAGAAGAGCACTAATCCACTGGCTATGGCCATCATGAAACGACGCGCTATTGACACTGGTCCAGCGTACGCGGTGGTTTCAGTAGGCAACGACGCCACGGCGCATCGCGACAATTGCGGCATTCGCGCGATCGGTCGTCGACGAGGTGGGGTCCGACTGTGCGATCTGATCCAGGGCGTCGATGACCTGCTTGCACCATCGGACCATGTCTCCTGGTGCCACGTCCGTCTTGCTGATGACAGCATCGAGGCTCTTGCCTTGAGCCCAGCCGTGAATGGCGTTTACCAAGCCCCAATGGGGGGCAGGCAATGGGGGCAGGTTTCGCTCCTCGTGAAGCTCGGCGAATCGTGACCAGACGCGCTGCGTCTGCTGGAGCGCCTCCGTCAGCACGCCCTGCGACCCACCAGGGATACGGGGCGTCGAGTCCCCGTCGTCTCGTCTCGCCGAATAGAGCAGTGTGGACAATGCAGCGGCGAGGCCTGCGGGGGTGAGTCGCGCCCAGACGTCATCACGCAGGCATTCGGCCATGACGATGTCATTCTCCGCGTACAGCGTCTTGAGCGTCGTTCCCGCGTTGGTCACGACGGTTTCCTCGCCTTCCCCTGAGAGATAGCCGCACTCACGCAGTACCGCGCAGCGCTTGTCAAATACCGCAGCGATCGACCCTGTGGAGCGCTGGATGTCGGAAGCAAGCCTGTCCTTTTCCCTCAAGGTCCTGAAGTACCTCTCAGCCCACCGCGCGTGGTCTTCGCGATCGGGGCACGAGTGGCACGGGTGGCTACGCATCGC
>JAYTGI010000073.1:0-6984 GCA_043733605.1 Demequina sp.
ATCGCTGCAATGAGCGATCCACCGGTCGCAAGCATGGGGTCGAGGACGAACACCTGGCGACCGGAGAGGTCCTCGGGCAGGCGATTGGCGTACGTGATCGCTTCGAGGGTCTCCTCGTCGCGCTTGAGGCCCAAGAAGCCCACTTCGGCGCTAGGGAGCAGGCGAGTCATCCCATCGAGCATGCCCAGGCCCGCGCGCAGGATCGGCACGATGATCGGGGCGGGACTAGCGATCTTGGTACCCGTCGTCACGGTCAAAGGGGTAGTCACCTCACGTTGGACAACGCGCACGTTGCGCGTGGCCTCATAAGCGAGCAAGGTCACCAACTCATCCACGAGAAGCCTGAAGGTGGGTGACGGTGTGCTTGCATCACGCAAGACGGTGACCTTGTGATCGATGAGCGGGTGATTGGCGACGTGAAGGTGCATGTCCACACGCTACCGCGCGCCAGGCCCATCGGGGCGGCCCCACCGTCCCACGGTCGGCTAGGTTGGCGAACATGGACGTTCACGAGGCGATGGCGGAGGCGCTTTTGCAAGCGCGCGAGGCGGCCGCACACGAGGATGTGCCAGTGGGGGCCGTGGTGCTGTCCCCCGACGGCGCCGTGGTGGGACGCGGCCACAACAGGCGAGAGATCGATGGCGACCCCACGGCTCACGCCGAGATCCTCGCGCTGCGCGAGGCGGCGTTACACGAAGGAACCTGGCGCCTCGACGGCCACACACTCGTGGTCACTCTCGAGCCTTGCGCGATGTGTGCGGGAGCTGTCTTGGCCGCACGGATTCCTCGACTGGTGATCGGCGCTTGGGATGCGAAAGCGGGCGCTACAGGCAGCCAGTGGGACCTCGTGAGAGACGCCAGGCTGGGCGCGCGGGTCGAGGTCGTTTCCGGCATCGCTGCGGACGCATCGGCCGCTCTGCTCCGCGAATTCTTCGAGACCAAGCGCGGGAACTGAGCCTCCCTCACCGCACACTGCGTGACGGCGCGCGCCTCGGTTTGGTGGGCACCGATCAGGCCGGTATCCTTGTCCGCGGTGCCGTGTCCGAGCGGCCTAAGGAGCACGCCTCGAAAGCGTGTGTGGGTGAAAGTCCACCGTGGGTTCAAATCCCACCGGCACCGCCAGACGACAACGGCCCGGACCTCCAAGCGGAGTGCCGGGCCGTTGTCTTTTCACGTTGGGCGCGGGCCCGGCTGCGCAACGACCACGGATTGAGCCCTCTACGAACGCGCCGCGGCCACCACAATCGCGACAACGCCAATCAGGCCAATCGAGGATGACACCAGGCCAAACCAACCGAAGATGATCGCGGCCTCAGCGATGCCACCGCCGCCTTCGCCCGTTTCGTCGATCTGCTTGACGGCCCTCTTGCCTCCAAGAATGCCCAAAATCGAACCGACGACGGGAAGGATCATAGCGAGGCCAAGAAACGATGATGCGAGGCTCCACGCCCCGACCTTGTTGGTGCGCGCAATCGCCGGTCGCTCATCGCGCGCCCTAGCAAGCTCGTCGGGTTGCTGAGGGCCCTCTGGCTGCTTCGCTGGCGTCATTCGCTCACTGTAGAGTGCGCGGTCGCCTAGCCGCCACGCACCCCGTCCCAGCCTGGCGTCGCCTAGGCGGCCGGGTTGGGGCTCGGAGTGGGGCTGGGGCTCGGAGTGGGGCCAGGGCTCGCGGTCGGAACGAGCGGGTCAACAGGAATGATGTGCGGCGCCGGCTGCTTGGGCGTGCGACCGACAGGGAGGCACTTTAGAGGCGCCACCAACGGCGTCGTGGCGTCAAGCTCTGGCGCGTACGGGGGCCTCATCTGGCTCACTTCGAACGTGGCCCCAAGGATGACGTCAACCACCGCTCCCTTGCGGGTATCGAGCACGTACTCGGGGTTGGTGAAGTTCCTTGCAACCGTGTAGGCCTGCCTCAAGCCCTCAACGCCAAACTGAATGCGTATCGAATCGCCATAAGTGCGGTTGTCCCAGTTGGTTGCACCGACTCCCACGTAGCCCCCGCCTGTGAGTACCTCAAGCGTGTCGCGCGCGAGGCCCGGCTTGTCCGTGCCATTGCGCACCCGCACCACAACTTGGTCCGGTGGCAGGGGAAGGTTCTCTCCACCGCCGACGTCGGCAGGGGGACACGGCACCGTCACGTCGGTAGAGAACGCCGCAGCGGGAGTCTGGAACGCGGCATTGATCGGCAAATCGACACGGCCCTGGTATGCGGCAAGAGCAATCGCGCTCACCGCGACAAGCACGCCTACCGACAGGCCAAAGACGAGGAACTGACGCTCGCGCCGGTGGCGGCGAACGACGTCGCGGCGGGTGCGCAGGATGCGGAAACGAGACGCCACGGTCACCTTCTTCGGGGGTTGAGCACGATCGGTTGGCGGAGGATGGGGGATTCGAACCCCCGAGGGCTTGCACCCAACACGCTTTCCAAGCGTGCGCCATAGGCCACTAGGCGAATCCTCCAGGCCCCAGAATGCTACCCGAGCGACGAGCCCTCGGCGAAACGCGGGACTGTTTCGAGTATCCAGTTGAGTCTAGAATGGGCGCGACCCCTCACGTGGCGTCACCTCGCCCAACTCCCCCAGGTCAGGAATGAAGCAAGGGTAAGCGGGCTCTGCCGGGTGCGTGGGGGGTCCTTTCATGCCCGGACAACGTCGCACACGGCCTCCGCGCTCCCTTCAGGTCGGATCCGTCAATCCGTATCGGGAACCAAAGCCCGCGATCATGGCGCGTAGTCCCGTGTCGAACACCGCGTTGGGATCGAACACCCAGCCGTCTTCCATCGCGGCGACGAGCGTCGGTATTGCCGACGGGTCGAGAGTAGCGGGGTCTGGCGGCGCGGCCTCTGGGCCGCCCACGGGCGCGCCGACGTCGGCAAGCAAGTGGCCAACGGTATACGTTGCGAGGCAATTGACCATCGCAAGCGCGTCGGTCGGGCGCGCTCCTGCGTGCGCGAGCCTTGCCGCGATGACCTCGACGAGCGCGAAGACGGGCGCGGTGTTCACCGGCCGCGTGGCCAGAAGCGCCAGAGCGCCAGGGTGCGCTCTCATTGCCGTCCTGGCGGCGTAGAGGTACGTTGCGACTGCCTCGTCCCATGCATCGGGCACCGGTCCGGTCGTGTCGATCTCGATGTAGATGGCCTCGACAACCGCGTCAAAGAGCGCGGCCTTGTTCGGAAAGTAGTGGTACACCGCCATGGGGTCCGCGCCGAGCGCGCCGCCGAGCTTGCGCATGCTGAAGGCGTCCACGCCGCGGGCATCGAGCATCGCGAGCGCCGTTGCCACGATGTGGCGCCTGCCGAGCATCGGCCTGGTGGGCCGCCCTGCCGCCTGATTGTCTTCCATGGTCACCTCACGTGCTGCCCACCTTAGTGTCGGTGGGCCGGAACCTCAGTGCGGCGACGAGCACGCAGAGCGCCGTGAACAGCGCCATCACTGCCAGGGCCGGAACGATGTCGCGGACGTCCGCCCCGTCGAGGCTCACGGAGCGTAGCCCCTCGATGCCCCAGTAGGTGGGCGTCACGTGCGCGATCGCCTGCGCCCAACCGGGAAGCGTCGACGTGGGCGCGAGCGCGCCTCCGAAGCCCGCCATCACCATTCCGCCCATGTTGCCAAGGATCATCGCCTGATCGAGCGTACGAAAGAGGGCGACGGCGAGCACGCCAAGCGCGACGACCGTGAGCGCGATGCCGAACAACAGCAGCGCGAGCGCCACGAGGGACCCGTTCGCGCGGTAGTCAAAGAACCATGCACTCGCCAGGAACACCACGACCATCTGGGCGAGGATGACGACGACGAGCGGGCCGGCCTTGCCGACGACAAGCTCGATGCCCGTTGCCCCCGCGGCGCGCAGCCTCTGCCACGTGCCCCAGAAGTGCTCCCTGAAGAACAGCATGCACACCGTCTGGATGGACAGGAAGGCGAACAACACGGCGAGTCCTGGTACGCCCGCCTCGGCGCCCGACGCTCCTGCGTAACCCTGCTGCTCGAGCTGGGCAGCGAGCGAGGGCTTGAGGAACGCGATGAAGATCAGGGGCATCACGATCATGATGATGGTGACTCCTGGATCCTTGACGACCAGGCGCACGGTGGTGCGCGCGATCGCAGCGCTACGCGTGAGCGACATCCACGGCCTCCTCGACGGCGAATTCGTTGGCAATGTCCTCGGAGCCCGTCAGGTGGCGACCCGTGATGGCCAGGAATGCGGACTCGAGAGAGGCGGGCGCGACGTCGACCGCCTCGAGCCTGGTCGATGAGCGCAGCCTGGTGAGGGCGTCTGCGAGGACCGCCGTGTGGTCCATGGCGGGAGACATCGCAGGAGCGTCCCAACGCACGCCTCCGTCGGCGCAGGGGGTGGGGACCCAGCCGGGAAGCGTCGGCCGCTCTCCCGAGGTGACGAGGCCTAGGGTGGGGGCCGCGTGGGCGGAGACGACGTCGCCGACGGAGCCCTCGAGCGCGATGCGTCCCTGGTGAAGGATCGCCACGTGTGCCTCCAGGTCGCTCAGTTCGCCCAGGTAGTGGGTCGTGTAGACCACGGAAGTGCCTTGTGCAGCGATGTCGCGGACGACGGCGAGGATCGCGAGGCGCGCGGCGACGTCGGCGCCCACGGTGGGCTCGTCGAGGAAAAGCACGGCTGGGCGATGCATCAGCGCCATCCCGGTGTGGAGCCTGCGCGCCTGCCCTCCCGAGAGGGTGTCCGCACGCTGACGCAACTGGGGGACCAGGTCGAGGGCCTCGACCACCCGCTCCACCCGCTCGCGGGCCGCCCGACGACCGAGACCCGCGAGTTCGGCGAACGTCACGAGGTTCTGCTCGACTGTGAGCATCGGGTAGACGCCAAGTTCTTGCGGCGCGAGGCCGATGAGACCCGCCGCGCGGCGGCGGTCCTTCGCGACGTCCACATCGGGCGCTTGCCCCTCGCCGACAAGCACGCGTCCGCGATCGGTCGTGATCAGGCCCGTCGCAATGGAGATCAGCGTCGTCTTGCCCGCGCCGTTCGACCCGATCAACCCGACGATGCGGCCTGCTGGTATGTCGAGGTCGACCCCGCGCAGCACGGCACGTGGTCCGTAATTCTTGTGTACGTCTTCGATGAGAAGCATCGGGACGCCCTTCGTGTCTACACCGTAGAACTCCTCTACAATGTAGAAACATACTCCGGGAGGACGCTCCGCGCAACACCTCAACGCGGCGTCGGTCGCGCGGGCTAGGCTCGGCACTGTGACAATCGCCATGTACCGCCGCTACCGGCCAGACACCTTTGCCGACCTTGTCGGTCAGGAACACGTCACGGTGCCACTCATGCAGGCCCTCAAGTCGGACCGTGTCGCCCACGCCTACCTGTTCTCTGGACCCCGCGGTTGCGGCAAGACCACGTCCGCTCGCATCCTCGCGCGTTGCCTCAATTGCGCGGAGGGACCCACGGACACCCCTTGCGGAAAGTGCGACTCGTGCATCGAGTTGGCGCGCGGCGGTTCCGGGTCCGTGGATGTTGTCGAGATCGACGCCGCTTCGCACAATGGAGTGGACGATGCCCGAGAGTTGCGCGAGCGCGCGGCCTTTGCGCCTGCCCGCGATCGCTACAAGATCTTCATCCTCGACGAGGCGCACATGGTGACCACTCAAGGCTTCAACGCCTTGCTGAAACTGGTCGAGGAGCCGCCTCCCCACGTGCGCTTTGTGTTCGCCACCACCGAGCCCGACAAGGTGATCGGCACCATCCGCTCGCGCACGCACCACTACCCGTTCCGGCTGGTGCCCCCTGGCATCCTCACCGACTACATGGCGAAGCTGGCCGATGCGGAAGGCGTCACGGTCGCTGCCGGCGTTCTGCCCCTGGTAGTACGGGCCGGCGGCGGATCCGTGCGCGACTCGCTGTCAGTGCTCGACCAACTGATCGCCGGATCTGACGCGGGCGGCGTCACGTACGAACGTGCCATCTCGCTGTTGGGCTTTACCGACGCGACGCTCCTTGACGACGCAATCGACTCGATCGCGGCGGCCGACGGCGGCTCGCTCTTTGGGGTCGTGTCCAGGGTCATCGAGACCGGCCACGAGCCGCGCCGCTTCGTCGAGGACCTGCTGGAGCGGTTGCGGGACCTCATTGTTTTGGCGGCCTCCGGCCAGGCTGGCGCGCAGGCGCTCGCGGTCGAGGCGGAGGACGCCCGCGAGCGGCTCATCGACCAATCGCGACGCTTGGGACTCGTGCGAGCGTCCCGCGCTGGCGATCTCGTGAACGATGCGCTGACCGCAATGATCGGGGCCACGTCACCCCGCCTGCACCTCGAGCTTCTGTGCGCGCGCTTGATCGCGGCCGACGCTCCGCAGGGTGTGGCTGTTGCGGTCGGTTCCCCGGCGCCGGCCACCGCGCAGGCACCAATTGCTCAGGCACCTATTGCTCAGGCACCAATTGCTCAGGCACCTATCGCACCGGCAGCATCTACAGCGCCGACCGCATCAACCGCTCGCCCCGCCTCGCAGCCCGCAGCCTCCGCGCCCGCGGGGCGGCGCAGCGCGCCACCGTGGGAGCTTCCGGACGAACCCGCAGCCCCGGCGACCGTGTCAGCACAGTCCTCGGCAGCACAGTCCTCGGCAGCAGCGTCGGCTCCAGCAGCGTCGGGTCCCGCAGCGTCGGCTCCCGCAGGGGCGGGCCTTGCCGCGGCGAGGGCAGCCGTCGCCGCCGCGCGGGACCAGACCGCTATGTCGGCCGTGCCGGTCGCCAGGCCCGCCGCCACGACTTCTGCCCCGCCGTCCACACCGTCGGCCACCGCCAAGCCGGACGCGGTGCGAGCGCCCACTGGCGACGTCGCGAGCGGGCCAGAGGACGCCGCGCTTGTGAGGCGGCGTTGGGACGAGGTGCTCGGCACTCTCGAGCGCAGGCGCGTGACGTGGACCTTGGTCAAGCAGAGCGGTCAAGTCGCGTCGGTCGAGGACGGCGTCCTCAAGCTCGCGTTCGACAACCCGGCGCTCGCGGCGAGGTTTGGGGCGG
>JAYTGI010000074.1:0-17380 GCA_043733605.1 Demequina sp.
CTCGGGTCCTGAGTGACCAGCCGCTCCCAGTCGTCGATTCCTACCTCGTTGAACGCGATCTCGAGAAGTTCCTTGATGGAGTGCGTCTCTCCCGTGGCAACCACGTAGTCGTCCGCCTCATCCTGCTGGAGCATCCGCCACATCGCGTCCACGTAGTCGCCTGCGAAGCCCCAGTCTCGCTTTGCGTCCAGGTTGCCCATCACGATCGAGTCCTGGACGCCAAGCTTGATGCGCGAGACGGCCTGGGAAACCTTGCGCGTGACGAATTCCGGCCCACGGCGGGGAGACTCGTGGTTGAACAGGATGCCGCTCGACGCGTGCATGCCATACGACTCGCGGTAGTTGATCGTCATGTAGTGGCCGAACACCTTGGAAACGCCGTAGGGAGAGCGTGGCCACAAGAGCGTTGTCTCGCGCTGCGGAACCTCTTGCACCTTGCCGAACATCTCCGATGAGGACGCCTGGTAAAAGCGCACCTTGTCGGCATTCGGTCCCGCCCAGATGCGAATGGCTTCGAGGATGTTGAGGACACCCTTGCCGGTGATATCGGCGGTGATCTGCGCGTTGTCCCACGAGTACGCCACGTAGGAGATCGCGCCGAGGTTGTAGACCTCATCCGGTTGGGCCGCGGCGAGCGCCCTCATGAGGCTGGAGAAGTCAGTCAGGTCACCTGTGAGCAACTTCACTCCTGGCACCATCTTCTCGACAAGTTCCCTCTTGGGGTTGTTTTGGCCGCGAATGAGCCCATACACCTCGTAGCCCTTGCCAAGCAGTAGCTCGGCCAGGTACGGGCCGTCTTGGCCGGTAATCCCCGTAATCAATGCGCGCTTCATGGGCCCCTCAAGGTGTAGTCGGATCGAGAGTACAAGCGACACCATGCTACACAAGGTGCCGAGGCACCACGCGACTCCACCCAAAGGCCTCCGAGTCGGTCACGCGGCGCGCCATAGCGCCCTGTTACCGTGAATATATGCGTCGCACCTCCATTGCTGTACTCACCCTCGCGCTGTTTGCGGTGGTCGCGGGGGTCATCGCGGTCGTCATGTGGCTCGGTAGTGGGGACTCTGCCAATACGCCCACGCCGTCGCCATCCGTCACCGCGTCGACTTCCACCGACCCCACGCCCAGCGAGTCTGCGACCGCGTCCGTTTCGCCTTCGCCCACCGAGACCGCCCCCCCAGCGAGCCCGCCGCCTTCGCCCGCGTCGACACCAGATAATCGCGCGTCCGTGACGCCCTTCATCGCCAACGCGATCTATGACCCCGCTGCAGGCACCGTGACCGTTTACTCGTTTGTTCCCGGTCTCTCCGAGGACACGGGCACGTGCACGGCGACCTTCGCCGACGGCGCGACCACCGCCTCGGGTCAGTCGGCGGCGTCATTCGAGGTGTCGTACACCACCTGCGCTCCCATCACCGTGGCCGTTTCATCGGCGCCATCTTCGGGCGCGACCGCCACCGTCACCTTCGAGTCGACCACCTCGGTCGGTACCTCCACCCCCGCGAAAGTCACCCGATGATGCTCTTGTCACGCACCGCATGGAACCGTCCCACACGATCCGTCGCGCTCGCGCTCGTGGCTGCGATGGCACTCATCGTGCTCACATTTGCCCCGAGCGACACCGCTCGGGCCGCAGATGCGTCGACCTTTGACCCCGGCTTCCTCATCTCCGACGAGGTGTTCTTCAAGGGCTCCGCGATGACCAGGGATGACATCCAGACATTCCTGAGCGACAAAGGCAGGAACTGCGTGGCCGGCGCCGCGCTTTGCCTCAAGGACATCGTTGTTGATATCGCCGCCAAGAACGGCGACGCGTATTGCGCCGCGATTGCCCCGCGCACAGGCGTGCGGGCCGCCGACGTGATCTCGGCCGTCGCGGTCGCGTGCAACATCAACCCACAGGTGCTGATCGTGCTGCTCGAGAAGGAACAGAGCCTGGTCACCACCAAGAACCCCACCGAGCGCATGTATACGGCCGCCGCCGGCTACGACTGTCCCGACACAGGTGCGTGCAACGCGGTCTCGGGCGGGCTTTCGAAGCAGATCTACAACGCCGCGCGGCAGTTCCAGAAGTATCGTGCCAACCCCTTGGGTTACAACCACATCGCCGGCCGCAACAACAATGTTCTCTACTACCCGCCGGAGCAAAAGCCCCAATGCGGTTCTTCGAAGGTGTACATCAAGAACCAGGCGACGGCGGGGCTGTATAACTACACCCCGTACCAGCCCAACGCCGCAGCTCTAGCCAACTTGTACGGCACGGGCGACGCGTGCTCGTCCTACGGCAACAGGAACTTCTGGCGTCTCTTCACCGATTGGTTCTCCAATCCAGGCAACCTGCTCATCGCCTCAGGCTTCGAGGCGAGCGCTTCGCATTGGGGCTTCGCAAACGGCGCCCTCGACCGACTGATCATTGGCCCCGATTCCAGCTCGAACTCGGGCCAGTACTACCTGTCGATGTACGCGGGCACCCCGTACCGCTCACTGTCTCAGGACGTCACGGTGAACGCTCCGGCGGGCACCGGCTATGAGGGCAGCATCTGGGTAAAGTCGGGATCCCAAGGCATTCCCTTCAACGGAGTGCTCGCCATTTGGGGCCTTGGCGCGGGCAACGAGGTCACCACCAAG
Source organism: Demequina sp. (assembly GCA_043733605.1). Classification (GTDB taxonomy): domain Bacteria; phylum Actinomycetota; class Actinomycetes; order Actinomycetales; family Demequinaceae; genus Demequina. The sequence continues at coordinate 2,629 of JAYTGI010000074.1, forward strand.
GACTTCACGGTTGGCGATCAGTGGACCGAGGTGAAGACCACCCTCGCCACCACGCAAGCGACCCGCACGGTGCGGCTCGAGGTGTACCTCAAATCAACCGACGCGCTCTTGTCTCTGGACACCACCTCTCTCACTGCGGTCACACCCAAGGCCAAGGGCGGATTCGCCCCCCTGACCTCTCCTTCTTTCGAGAACGGCCTGGGCACCTGGGGCTTTACCAATGGCTTCATGAACAGGGCCCTGTACAACTTTGGCGGGGACGCGCACTCTGGCTCGTGGATTCTCGCGACCAACACTGCCGTGGCCAACCGGTCGCTCAAGCAGGACCTGCCCTACAACGTGATGCCTGGCGAGACCCTCTCCGCCACCATCTGGATGCGGTCGGACAACGCGAACATCAACGCGAATGGCACGCTCGCGCTGTGGGGAATGGGCTCGACCGTTCAGGCGGGCTCTACCCGCTTCTCGGTGGGGTCCAACTGGACGCCCGTCACCGCGATTCTCGACGCGACGGCCTCGGGTCTCACGACGCTTCGCTTCGAGATTTACCTCGAGTCGACCGACGTCACGCTGTTCCTTGACGACGCCTCGATCACGTCGAGTCTGCTTCCCAATGGCAACTTTGCTCACGGGGTGAGCGCGTGGAGTACGGGAGGCACGCCTGCTGCTCTGACCCTCGTCGACGCATCGTCGGGAAGGACCCCGCTCACTGGCAACAACTTTGCGACCACGGTGCCCACCTTCACGGGAGGATCGTTCGCCACCGACCTTTCACGCAAGGTCGACGCGGGCGAAACGTATCAGGCGACCATTTGGCTGCGGTCCGCATCCACCGCCGCCCCGTTCACCGGCCAGGTCGCGCTGTGGGGCCTTGGAGGCACCAACGAGGTAGCCACGGCGCCGGTGTCGGTCGGCTCCGCCTGGCAGCCATTCACCGTGACGCTTCCTGCCGCACAAAATCACACGTCACTACGTCTTGAGGTGTACGCCAACTCGGGGAGCATGGGTACCGACGTAGGAGTTGCCACGCTCGTTCAGTTGCCGTAGCCCAACTTGCTTCTGCCGCAAAGTCCCGGTTTGTCCGAAAATAAGAAGGCGCCTACAGTCAGCGATGTGAGTCCACACCGACCCAAGGTGCTCGTCATCTATCGCGGAGAAGTCGCCCTATTTGGGGTACATCTCGTTGCATACATTCGCGCCTTTCCCGACGCAGAGTACAGCCTCTTGCCATATGGCGAAGAGGAACGGGGCGGCCAGGTCGTCCGCGAAATCTGCGCCGCATTCAACATCGCCGTGGTTGACGTTGACGCCGCGCGGACGACCTCCTTCGATGCGATCGCCGTCCACAGTTACGTGGACCCTGACGTGGTCGCCGGGCTGTTGGCGGCGATCGATCACGGCGAGGTGTGGTTTTACGCCGACATGATCCGCAACGGATTCACTTTCCCCGTCGGACAGGACCTGTCACACTCCACTCTGATCCACTTCGGGTGGATCCTCAATGACGACTCGTGGGCGCATGGCGACGTGTCCACCCCCCGAGACGTCCGCGTCGTCCCACTTGAGTCCATCAGGAGCATGTGGAAACTCGTTGGCGAGCGTGTCGAGTCAGACCTCACGACCGCACCTCAGATAGACGAACACACTCTGTTGATTGCCCTCCGTTACTGGGGAAACACGTCGACATATCAGACGCGGCAACCCGATTCCCTCCTCGACGCGATCACCGAACTCGACCTGCCCGGAGGCCTAACGAGCGTCGTCGTCAAGCACGATCCGCGCTCACTGCTCAGCGCTCAGGATGTTATCGAGTCGCTCCAGGCGAGCTTCGGAAACGACATCCGCGTCTCCGCTTGGCAGGACAAAGCCGAGGTGCGCGATGCCCTTGGCTCTCTCGATGTGCTTGACCTGTACCTCTTTAGCGGAGACTGGCTGCGAGGACATTTCTTTGGCTTCGATGGAACCCCCAACGTGCTCGTCGGCGCGACACAGTCTCACGCAACGATCCATTGGCCCAACGTGGGGCGACTCGGCGCCTACTTCTTCGAGCCTGACGCGGTCGGCGTGGTCCGCGAGGGCATAGCTTGGCAGAAGGACATCGTTGACCAGCTCTCGCAAGGAGCAACCGAGGGGTTGAGTGCCTCGTACGACGGAAGTCATTTCCGATCCTTGTTCGAGTCTCGCCTGGAATTCGACACTGCGCTCAACCGGGGGTACCTGCCCACGATCGTCGATCACCTGGCGTCAACCGCAGGGTTGCCACCGAATCCCGACCTCAAAGATCTCGTCATCCGAATCGACGGACTCAAGCGCGATCGCCTTTATTTCGACAGGCTGTCTCAATCGCGCTACATCGACTGGCCTGGGCGCATCGCCGAGGTCGAGGCTGCGGCTGCAGCCCGTGAGGCGCAGCATTTGGCCGAGGCCGTGGCTGCGGCTGCAGCCCGTGAGGCGCAGCATTTGGCCGAGGCGGAGGCTCGCTACCGCGGCCTGGAAGCCCAGTACCAGGAATTCGCCGTGGAACACGAGCGGACGCTGGCGGTGCTCACAGCGGTCATGGGAAGTCCGTCGTGGAAAGCGCTCGCGCCCGTGAGGGCCCTGACGAGGCGTGGCAGAGCCCGCGCCTCGCAACCAGAGACGTTGCCCTCGCCCGCTCCCATCGCCGACGAGCGCGGAGACGCGTGACCGCGCCGACGGCGGACTCCGCCGATGAGGTGCCTGGTGCTGACATGCGAGCACTTTTCGAGGGCATCGATGCGTTGGTACGCGACCATATGGATCGGATTCAGACTCTCCGCTTCGAAGTCGAGTGGAAACCAGATGGCAGCCCCGTAACGAAGGCCGACATCCTGGTCGAAGATGCGGTGGGCGCCTTTCTGAAGGACAAACTGGGTAGCGTCGCCTTCATTGCGGAAGAGAGTTATCGCACCGAGTCAGGTGATCGGGAGGGGTGGACCGCGGTTCTCGATCCCATCGACGGGACAGAAAACTTTACCTCCGGGCTCCCTGAATGGGGCCTATCCCTAAGCGTCTGGCACGGCGGCATGCACCAAGCCAGCCTGTTGCTGCTACCGGAACTCGGCGTGCGCTTGATGACGGGGGATCGCGTGGAGGTGCTCGCTTCGCGACTCACCGGTTTCTCGTCGTCGATCTCGCCCGCGCTTGTGGAACAGCTTGCGACCGCTGGCGAAGTTCGGCTGTCAGGGTGCGCCGTCTACAATATGTGGTGCGTGATCACCGGGAGATTCCGCCGTTTCGTCAACCCGGTCGGCGCCTACTCCTGGGACTTGCAGGCCGGAGTAATGCTCGCGCTGGAACATGGATGTGAGGTTCAAATCGATGGACAGCCCTACGACGGCCGCTATCTCGCGCCTGGTCGGCGATATCGCGTCGACGTACTCAACAGACACACTGGTCATTCTCGGTAAGGGTCCGTCAGTCGATTCAATTGATCGCCATGTGTTCGATGGCAACCTCATCATCGCGTTGAACGATGCTGAACGAATCGTCGCCGCCGACATCACTTTGCTCCACGACCGATGGGTAATCCCTTCGCTTGCCGAGTCCGGCTTCAGGTCTAGGCTCTACCTGACGACCGAGGATTTCTCCGCGCCGGGGCGCGAAGTGGTCAAGGTTCCCTTCGCGCCCCTGGGCGAGGAGTCATCTGACCTCATGATGACGCGTCTGCTCGACGACTCTGACTTTGCGATCGAAGAGGTGACCCTTCTCTCCGCGCTCAAGCTTTGCAGGCTCGTCGCTCGGCTCCGCGGCCGCAGGCAGACGGTGTACATGGTCGGATTCGACTTTCTGCCAAGTTCGGGCTTCTCGCGGGCGGCCCTGACCAGTTTCGCGCCGGACCTCGACGCCGACCGTGCGCACGGTATCGAAGCTCAAGAGCACTTCTTGCGGAATGCGCTATATATGCTGAAGTCCTCCGAACTGAACGTGGTTCACGTGGGTAGCAAGGACTTCTCTAGCGTCACACCCACGAGCCTCAACGTTCGGCTCGGCGCATTCCCGCGCACACCGACCGAGGACTTGACGGACGCATCGCAGGTGCTCATCACGGCAGAAGTCACTACCAATCACCACGGCGACAGGCAGCGTCTCGAGACAATCATTCGCAGCGCCGCGGCGGCAGGCGCGGATCTCGTAAAGTTCCAGAAGCGCGACGTCGAGACGTTCTATAGCGCCGAACAGTTGGCGGCGCCGTACTCGTCGCCTTTTGGCTCCACGTTCAGGGACTATCGACTCGCCCTTGAGCTCAGTGGTGAGGATTGGGAGTTCATTGCGACATTGTGCGCGGAACTCGGCATCGGCTGGTTCGCTTCAATTCTTGATTTGCCGTCGTTCGAGTTTCTCATTCCGTTCGGACCCGCAATGGTAAAACTGCCGAGCACCATTTCCGAGCACACCGACTACCTGCGTTACGTCGCCGAGCACTACGCGGGTCCTGTCGTGCTCTCGACGGGAATGACAGACTCGGCGTACGAAGCGTGGGTGCTTCAGACGTTCTCCCGGCAGGAAAAGCTTTACCTGTTGCACGCGAACTCCGCTTACCCCACGCCCCAGCGGCATTGCAACGTCGGTGTTGTCAGGCACTACAGCGAGCTCGCCCAGTCGCACCCCGCGATCGTGCCTGGCTACTCGAGCCACGACTCCGGCTGGATGGCATCGGCGCTCGCGGTCGCGGCCGGTGCCGGTATGGTCGAGAAGCATGTGAAACTCGGCCATACGGACTGGGCGCATTTCGACGCGGTGGCCGTCGACCTCGGTACAGCGGCATTCAAGGAGTACGTGGACAACGTCCGGCGTGCCCAGGTGATCGTGGGCTCAACCGAAAAGCGCGTCATGCCGAGCGAGCACCACAAGTACAAGGTGCTCGACCACGGCGCGACAGCTCGCTAGTCGACCTCGCCGATCTCACGTAGGCGTTGCTCGATGAGAGCGATGTCGCTGGGCCTGTCGACGGCCAACGAGTCGGCAGATAGTTCGACAACCTCTACCGGCAAGCCCAACTCTAGAAAACGCATCATTTCGTGGTCTTCGACCGACTCAAGTGGGGTCCTGCCGCCCGTTGCGGAGAACGCGACCAACGCTGCGCGAGGGTACGAGTGCACGCACACCTGGCGGTAGCCGAAACGGAAGGCGCCATCGTGCGACCCCGGGACCTGGGCGCGTCCGATGTAGATCAGTTGCTTGTTCAGGCCGAAGAGCAATTTCAGGTACTTGGTGTCCGACCACTGTGACTCCTCGAGAGCGCAATAGCCGATGTACGTCTTGGACGGGTCCCTCCGTGATGCGTCGACAATGAGGCGAATGTCGTCTGGATTGAAGACCGGCTCATCGCCCTGCACGTTGATGTAGGCCCTGGCAGGTATGCGTGTGGCGACTTCGGCGACCCTGTCACTTCCGGTGCGGTGGTCATCGCGGGTCATCTCGACTCGGATGTCGTGGGCCCTACACACCTCAGCGATTCGCTCGTCGTCGGTCGCCACAATGACCTGGCTGCGGGGTGCCACTTCGAGGCACCGTTCAGCGGTGCGGACGACCATGGGCTTGCCAAGGATGTCGACCAAGGGCTTGCCGGGGAGCCGCGTCGACCGATACCGCGCAGGGATGACGATGAGGTAGTCAACTGCGTCCTGAGTGTCGTCCACAATCTGCCTCCATCATCGTTCCGACGCCAAATGACGCTCTGGTCAGCGTGTGCTTCACGGCGCACAGTTGCCACGCTAGCGCAGGTGCGGGACCAGATCTGGCGACTCGGAGAGCTAGGCGCGCGTTGCCCAGCCGGATCGCAAGGCGGGCTGTTCCAATAGCCGCCAGCTAATGGTCGCTACGGCGTAAGACACGACGAGCAATGCGCCGGCCACCGCCAGGTGTTCTCCAGGGCTCAACGCCCCGGCGTTGAGCCTCCCCGCGGTGATGTAGGAGAACAGGTGTACGACCAGGAAGTGCCACACATACAGCCCGAAAGAGATGGTGGCCGTGTAGCGGGAGAAGCGATTGTCGGCGATGCGTCCCACTACCCGAGAGTGCGCGAGCCCCACCAACGTCACTGCGATCGCTAACGCAAAGAACGGATACTGGTACGGCTGGCCCTGGAACCAATCCGGGCTATTCGGCCGCGCCGGATTGCGGTGGAACCAGATCAGCAACGCGGCGGCGACAGCGCCCGTAACCGCCACCGCGTCCCACCACCACCTGGTGAGAGGCTTCGGGACCAGATTTGTGTCTCCAGCGCTCGCGCAGCGCGCACGCCACGACGCGATCACCCAGGCTGCGAGGACTCCGATGGCGAAGTGCCCAAAGAATCCAAGCGGGTTGTAGCCAGGCATCCACGTCTTTGCCAAGCCAATGTGCCCGTGCTCACCGACACTCGAACCGAGGGAAACGGTCGCCAGCAGGAGCCCATTGAGCGCTACCGCGAGCCCCAAGACAACTGCCCAATAACCGAGGCCACGTAGTGGCGTACCCACCGTCGGCGCACCTTGGGCAGCCGTTCGCTTGCGTCTGCTTCGCAGCCAGAACAATCCCGAGATCGCGATGGGCAGGACGACGTAGCTGAACACCTCGAAGGAGATCGACCACAACGGCGGGTTGACCTCGGACGGAAAGAGCGTCACGTAGTGGAACCCCGATGTGAATGTAAGGCCCGCTACCAATCTCCACACGGTATGTACGTCGTCGGGGGCGATCAGTGGCGTGACAGCGAAGCCCACTGCGAGGCTCGCGTAATAGGCGGGGATGATGCGCGCCGCACGACGGCGCGCATATCTGCCGAGTCCGGGCATAGCTGAACCGCTGAAATAAGCCGACCAGAATGGAAAGCTTAGGAGCATTCCCGAAAGTACGAAGAAAATCGACACGCCATAGGCGCCGTGCACCAGAACCGCTTGGAGGTCGGCGATCCGAGGCAAGCCTGCGGGGACCTGGAGACGCTGATATAAGTGCGAAAAGATCACCCCAAGCGCCGCGGCCGCGCGCATGCCATCGGCTCCCACGATGCGCTTAGTGATCAAGTGTGGATGAACTTGGTCCATGGTGCAGAGGCTAACAGGATGCGAAACGCGACCTGCGCCACGGGTTCGGTTCCCGTTTCGGTCGCCAACTGGTGGCTCGTTCCGAACGTCTCATGACTATGCCCCGTCCTTATCTGCCGGAGTTCCGTTGTCGTGCCTTCGCTCGCGTACGTGCTGGTAGGCGGGCCAAGTGAACCGCAGTCGAGCTCGGCCTCCATCCCGTCACCTTGTCGAACAGAATCCGCCACGATGACATCGACAATGGCCGCCGACCGGATGCGCTGTCGTCAGAGTCAGCGGGGCTGCGCGCCGCAACGCGGAGGCCAGGCGATTCACAACGTCGATCCGGGCAGATTCCGCGGACGCAGGATCTACCTCTCGTTCTCCCCGAGACGTCGGGGGTGTACGCCTACGAACGCGACCTCACAATCCGTGAGAATCGCCGACTGGGGCATCGGTTCGCACTCATCGAGATATCTCCTCTCGACGCAGTGGATGTCGATGACCGTAGGGACTTCGACTTCGCTGACGTGATCAACGCCGGACTCCACGCATTGAAAGATATCGACGGCAGATCGTGTTGAATGGAGCCGATCCACCGCGAGGATCGATTCGTAGTCCTGCCGGGGAGATTGGTCGCGAAGGATTCCGGGATCTCGAACGCCACGTTGGCGAACCGACTTCAGCACGCCGCCGTTGAGGAAGGCCGCCGACGACGGCGCATCTAGAGATCCAGCTCGAGACGTGCGCATCCCCGCCTGGCTCGAGACACGCAGATCATCATCGTCGCCGATTCGGCTTGAGCCTTGAAGTTCAAGATCGAGTCTCGGTGCTCGACTTCGCCGCTCAGCACGCGGGTCTCACACGAGCCACAGGTGCCCTCCAGGCAATCCCCGGGTACCACCACACCTTCGAAGTCGGCGGCTACCAAGATGCTTTCGTCTTCAGGGACCACAAACTCCACGTCGGACTTGGTGGCATAGACCACGAACTCCTCGTTGAGTGCGCCCGCCGCGATCGGCTTTGGCTCGAATCGTTCGAGACGAAGGCTCATGACGCGACCACCCTCCCTCATCGTATCCTCCACGGCATCCATGAGGCGCTCGGGACCGCAGCAATACACGAGGGTCTGATCCGTCACTTCTGCAAGCGTTGCGGCGACGTCGTAGCGACGGCCTTCTGCACTGACGAAGACGTCCACCTTCCGGCCGAACTCCGCGACGAGTTCGTCGAGATAGGCCATCGACTCCCTACGACGCCCCAGGTAGGCGAGAGACCAGTCGGCGCCGTTTGCCTCGGCCTGCCGACACATCGCGATCAGGGGCGTCACGCCGATTCCTCCCGCGATGAAGCGGTATGACGGCGCGGACTCCAGTGCGAAATGGTTGCGCGGGCCCGAGACGTCGATCGTCTCCCCCACCACCAACGACTCACTGATGAGAGTGGAACCTCCGCGGCCACCAGAGTCGACCAAAACAGCAACGCGCCAGCTATCGCTGTGATCTGCGAGCCCAACCAGTGAGTATTGCCGGATCATTTCCGCGCCGAGCCTGAGATCAATGTGGGCACCGGGCTCGAACTTAGGCAAGGCCCCGCCTTGGGCGTCAGCCAATTCGAGTTCGATCACAGAATCGGCGAGTCCGCGGCGTGACGCGACGGTCAGCGTGCGTACAGGCTCGGCTGCAGTCAACGGGCAAACCCTTTCCTCGAAATCACGGTTGCACTAAAAGGCGCGCATCCAGGATGAGCCCGCGGCGATCTCTACGAACGTGTCGATCTGTTGGTTTGTCACCTGGACCGGGTCCTCGCCGACGGACACGGCCTTAAACCAATCCACCGTCCAGTCCAAACTCGTCGGAAAGCCGATGTGGTTGTGCCAGGACAACTCTGAAGCCGCGCGGGACGAATCGAGAGTCAGGAGATGCGCCTCGTGCAAGTGATCACTTGCTCCGTCATCGATCCACGACGCGCCGCGTCCCCACCGCGCTGCCGAGGCGTCGGCGATCTGCCGTACCGTCTGAAAACTCTCCGGATCGGGTCCGAAATTCCAATTGCCCTCGGCCCGGCCATCGAGCATCGCAGCTGCGAGTGACAGATATCCGGCAATGCAGTCAAGGACATGTTGCCACGGCCGCACGGCGTCGGGATAGCGAATCGCGACCGGTTGGCCAGTGGAGAAACCTTGGATCAGATCGACGAGTAGACGGTCCTTGCTGACATCGCCGCCACCAATGACATTTCCTGCTCTCGCCGTGGTGACCGGGGCAGAGGGAAAGCTGGTCCTCCAAGAGTGAGTGAGGATGTCAGCCATGGCCTTCGACGAGCTGTACGGGTCGTCGCCCCCAAGGGCGTCATCCTCTCGATAGCCCTGCGCCTGGCCCACATTGCGGTAGACCTTATCCGTCGTCACAATCACCGAACCCTTCACTTGCGGGGTTCTGCTGATGGCCTCGAGCACGTTCAAGGTCCCCATCACATTGGTCTCGAAAGTCTCGCGCGGTTGGAGATAGGACTGTCGCACTAGCGGCTGGGCCGCCATGTGAATGACCAGATCGGGCCCGATGCCTGAGATCGTGCGCTGCAAGGCGTTGGTATCGCGAATGTCCAGGCGCACGTCATTCTCCAAGAGTGCCGAGACATCGACCCTCTCAAAGAGCGAACCCGCAAGCGGGTCAAGAGCGATTCCGCTCACGTCATGACCGCGGCGCGCCAATAGCGTTGACATCCACGCGCCCTTGAAGCCAGTGTGGCCAGTGATCAAGACTCTCATCGCGCTAGGCCCTCGACTCCATATATTCCTTGATCGAGTCGGCGACGTAGTCGAGCATCGGCTCAGTCAGGCCCGGGAAGGTGCCCACCCAGAACGCGCGCTTCATGACGATATCCGTGTTTGTCAGATCTCCCACCACGCGGAATTCGGTATTCCGATAGGCCGGCTGCTTGGTGAGGTTTCCGGCGAAGATCAGCCTGGTACCTATCTTGCGCTCCTCAAGGAAGCGTATCAGGTCTTCTCGGTTGGCCGGGTGTGACGGCTCCAGCGTTATCGGGAAGCCAAACCACGACGGGTCGGAGTGCGGCGTCGCCACCGGAAGAATCAGACCCTCAACGCCTGTGAGCTTAGAAGTCAGGTACCTGAAGTTCGACTTACGCGCGTCGACAAAGCGATCGATCTTGTTCAGTTGGGACACGCCGAGCGCGGCCTGCATGTCCGTGGCCTTGAGGTTGTAGCCGATGTGGCTGTACGTGTACTTGTGGTCGTAACCCTCAGGCAAGTCGCCCAATTGCCATCCGAAACGTTTGCCACAGGTGTTGTCCTGGCCCGTCTCGCAGTAGCAGTCGCGCCCCCAGTCACGGAAAGACTCGACCTGCTTGCGCACCAAGGGCGACTTGACGAAGATGGCGCCGCCCTCTCCGGTCGTGATGTGGTGGGCGGGATAGAAGCTGAGTGTGGCAAGGTCCCCAAAACTTCCGGTGCGCTGACCTCTATAGGTGGAACCCAATGCGTCGCACGAATCCTCGACAACCCACAACCTGTTTTGCTTCGCGATCTCAAGAACGGTATCGAGGTCAAAGGGGTTGCCCAGGGTGTGAGCCATCATGATCGCCCGCGTCTTGGGACCAACAGCCTCGCGAAGCCTGTCAGCGATCGCGTCATACGTACCAAGCTCAATGTCCACCACAACGGGCTTGAGGCCATTTTGGATGATGGGGTTCACGGTGGTCGGGAAGCCCGCCGCAACGGTGATGACCTCGTCTCCCGGCTTCAGCGCGCGGCGCCCAAGCTTCGGACTGGTGAGCCCGCTCAGCGCGGCGAGGTTGGCACTGGAGCCAGAATTGACGAACAGGGCGCTTCGCGCGCCAACGTACTCAGCCAATTTCCCTTCGAACTCGCGATGAAAACGCCCTGCCGTGAACCACCCGTCGAGCGTCGCGTCAACGACAGCGGCGTAGTCGGCGGGGTCTAGTACTTTCCCCGAGACGGGGACCGTGGTCTGACCGGGCACGAACTCCCGAGAGACAAGTTGCTCTTGAGCGAACTCGCGGACCTTTTCGAGGATCTCTTCTCGTGATGTGCTCAATGTGACTATTCTCCCCGTGGTCGCGACCTACAAGTCCGCGAGAAGTCTACCCGCCTGGCCGACAGCGCCTGCATCCGCGCAGGCCAGGCCGCGCGAGCGGGCTGCAGTCGCTGCCTGACGGCCACGAGGCCGAGACCGTCCGGGCGGGCGAACATGGTCAAGTCAGGCGTAGCGAAGGAAGCGTCGGGCATGTCGACGTCGTCACGTTTGCTGGCGTGAGTACTTCCATCTTCGGAGGTTCCCGCCGGCCACCTTCCTGCCGAGGCTCCCGCCAAGCTCACGTCCCGGCTACGCCATCGATGGCGAAGAGCCGCTTGTCCGGCCACCCGGAAATCACACCGTGGCCGGACTGTCGCGCCTTGGAGCCCTTGCGCGGCTCCACATCTCAGAAGTTGATTCGCTCCCGCTCGATCATCGGTGGCCCGGGCCGCACCGACGCGTGGATACTCACGACATACTCGCCGATGAGCCCCAGGAAGAAGAGCTGCACGCCGCCGAAGAGAAACATGCCGACAATGAGTGTCGGAATTCCCTGAACGACCTTCTGGTCGCTAACAAGGAAGTAGACCGTCAGACCAATGGCCGCGATGATGCCAGCGAGCGCGCCGAAGGTGCCTAAGAGCAAAGCCCAGCGGATCGGCGTGCGAACCGTGGTGATGATGCCGTTGAGCGCCTGATCGAATAGGTCGCTGAGAGAGTTCCGCGACCTGCCGACTACCCGCTCGCCCCAGTCAAACTTCACAACGTCGAACCGCGGGTTCGTCTGCGCGACCAGGCCCCGTACGTACGGGTACGGGTCCTCGACGGCATTGATCGCCTGCACGAGCTCCTTCCGGAGCAGCATGAACTCCCCCGAATGCGCGGGCGCGGTCGCGCGGCCGCTCGCCCTAAGGATCCAGTAGTAGGCCGAGCGCGCAATCGCAAGGTGGATCGGGTCCTTGCGGTGCTCGCGGATTCCGTAAACGACGTCGATCTGGTCGGTCATCTTCGCGACCATCGCTGGCACGGCCGAGGGCGGATCCTGGATATCGGCGGGAACCATCGGAACGACCAGGTCGCCGGAGACCGCCTTCATGCCGTTCGCGAGGTTGCTGAACATACCTACGTTGCGAGAGTTGACGATCACCTTGATGTGGTGATCGTTTGCGGCTAGAACGCGGAGCTTCTTGACGGTGGAGTCTGTGCTCGCGTTGTCGCAGAAGAGGTGCTCATAGTCGTAGCCCGGCAGGTCGTCGCGCATCACCCGCGCAACCTCCGCGGCGCACGCATCAACGTTTCCATCCTCGTTGAAGCAGGGGGTAATGATCGAGATCATTGTCCGACGTTCTTCCGTCGCCGCGTCCTTAGACGTCTCTTTCATTCGGCATCTCTCCACTCGCCAGCCCTGGGTGATCGCAGGAAGAGACTACCGTGACTTTCAAAAGTCCTGATCCGGGCGTTAGCCGCGAAACGTCACGGGTGTGGCCTGCCGAGGCCGTGAAAAGTGTTACTGAATTGCGACGACGCGTTTTGCTTAGGGATAGATCGACACGCAGGAGAAACACCCTTCACGTGAAGAAGACCGCCGGTTCGTGGTTGTTTGCCAGTATCGCCGCCCAACTGCATGACGACGCCCATGTCGCCAGCCCATCCAACGCGTCATCATCGGCTTACGGGCGAAACGGGAAGGCTAGGCTGTGCCGTGAACGCAACGCCCGCGTGACCACGCGGGCGCTTCCTGCGACATCGAAGGTTAGCCATGAAAGCAGTTCTTCTTGCTGGTGGTCTCGGTACGCGCATGCGCGAGGAGACGGAGTTCCGGCCCAAGCCCATGGTCGAAGTGGGCGGGCGCCCAGTTCTCTGGCACATCATGAAGATGCTCGGCCAGCAGCAAATCCAGGACTTCGTAGTCTGCACGGGGTACAAGAGCGAGATGATCAAGAACTACTTCGCCAACTACGCGAGTGTGAATCAAGACTTCACCGTCAAGCTCGGAGCGCACGAGAGCATCGAGTACCACGGGACGCACGATGAGGCGGATTGGTCGGTGACGGTTGCGGATACGGGCGCAACAACCATGACAGGCGGACGGATCAAGCGGGTCCAGAAGCACGTCGCTGGAGAACGCTTCCTCTGCACATACGGTGATGGAATCGCCGATGTCGACCTTGCGGCTTTGCTCGACTACCACGAGTCGCACGGAAAGATCGCGACAGTGACGACGGTGCAACCGACCAGTCGGTTTGGTGTCCTCGACCTCGCCGAAGACGGCTCGGTCAAGAACTTCAAGGAGAAGCCCCAGGTGGAGGGGTGGATCAACATCGGTTACTTCATCTTTGAACCGGACATTTTCGACTACCTCGGTGGCGACTCAGTCCTGGAGCAAGAGCCGTTGCGTAAGCTCGCTGAGGACGGCCAGATCGCCGCGTACAAGCACACCGGGTTCTGGCAGCCGATGGACACTTTTCGTGAGTCCCAGTTGCTCAATGAGCTCTGGGAGAGCGGGAAGGCGCCCTGGCGCACCTGGTGATATCAGTTCGCCCCGGCGACGCACTCGGCGATCCCCACTGGTAGCGCTACCTCTGGGCTCCAACCCGCTGGGCGGTCCCAGGTTCCCGCCGCCCTCGGGCCATCGTTGGACCCGCGAGCCGGATCGATGACTACTGGCACAGGGGCCCCGGCCGCACGCCCCACCAGATCGACGATCGAGCCCACCGTGGCGAACTCGTCCGCCCGGATCGCGAGCGGCCCTCTTGGCATCCCTTCGGCCACCGAGATCAGACCCGTCGCGACATCGCGGACGTGCAGCAGGTCGACGAGTTGCTCGAGCGGTCCGATGGTCAGGCGTTCACCGCTGCGGACCGCACGAATTAGAGCCGGTATGAGTTTGTCGCGTCCGTCGTTGGCACCATAGTTGTCGAAGAGTATGACATCGCGGATGTCTGCCCCGAGGCGGTCCCGCCAGAACCGCGCGAATTCCGCCTGGGCCTGTTTGGTGGCCGAGTACAGAGAGTGGGCGACCGGTACGCCGTCGCGAAACTGGAAGTAACTGAGTGCGTCGATGACGCGAATGCCGCGATCGGCGGCGGCCGCGAACAAGTGCATCCCAAGGCGGAGGTTCGCCTCCAGGAAGGCGTCGATGTCGGAAGGCCGGTGGCCGCGGCTCTGGTGCGCCGCGAGATGAAAGACCGCGTCGACCCTCGCCCCGTCGAGAATCGTTGGCAAGTCGCCGATCTCGTGGAGAACGGCAGTCTCAAGCCCCGGCTGTGTGGCTATGGCCCCGCTCGTCGACCGCCCGAGGGCGACGACACGCCAGCCGCGATCCAGCAGTTCCGCCACAAGGTTGCGTCCGACGAACCCGCTCGCTCCCGTCACGAGCGCACTGCGCTCCCCCATCGTCGCTGTCACCGGCCACTCATCACTGAAAGGTGACGGCAGCCGCTCAGCTTCCACGTACCCACTGCTCTCGCCAATAGCGTGCCCATGCGTACACGATACTCAACAGACCCAACCCCGTCTTCGCGGACAGGTGAATCGCCCCGGGTCTAGTGCGAGTCGTGCCCAGCACTTCTCAACGTGGGCTAGGCGCGGCCGAAGCGCCAGAAGCGACCTTCCTACAGGCTCAGCCCGCACCGAGATGTGGGTGTGCGATGGGAACGTCTGCCAAGG
>JAYTGI010000075.1:0-2453 GCA_043733605.1 Demequina sp.
ATCACTTACTCGACGGCGACGTTGGTTTCACGTGAAACATGTAACGAGAATCCCCCAGAAATCGAGGCGCCTCACGGCGCCAACTGCGGCCCCACGGGCTCCGAGGGGCCAGACTCGCCCGCCCCCAACCACGTTCAGGAAACGGAATTGTCCGCGGCGCGGCCAAGGGCCGCGAGCGAGGCGACGGAGAGCGTCGCTCCTACACCACTCACGTCCATCGACGAACTCACCGAAGCATTGTTGGCGCGAATACGAGAGCTTCGCAAGCAGGAGTTCGACAGGGGCGTGTGCCTTGTCGGCCCCCACAGGGACGACCTCGACATCCAGATCGGAACGCTTCCAGCTAAGGGCTACGCGAGCCATGGCGAGAGCTGGTCGTGTGCGCTCGCACTCAGGCTCGGCTCCTATGACCTGCTGGCCAGCGATGGAAACGACGGCGAGCCGGTACTGATCTTGGATGACGTCTTCGCCGAACTCGACACCGGCCGCAGGGCGGCGCTCGCCGGACGCCTTGCGCACGCGAGCCAAGTCCTTATCACCGCAGCCGTCGCTGAGGATGTTCCCGTTGAGCTGCGCGAGCACCCCGCGGGCCACCGCATTCTGAGAGTGACGCCCGGCCAGGTGTCGGGTGAGGACGTGACGCTTGAGGACGTGACGCTTGAGGACGTTTCGTTTGGGGACCACCATGCGTGACGAGACTGCGGAAACTTCGCCAGCTGGGGACGACGATGGCGGCGCTAAACCGCAGGGGACTTCCCAAGCCAACGGGGCGCAACGCACCGATCCGGCGGCTCTGGCCAAGGAGGCAATGGAGCGCGCGCGGGCATCGGCCCGCGAACGAGGCGCTCACCGCTCGTCCCCGCAAGCGGCGCGCAGACAAAGGAAGTCGAATCGCGCGGCGACCAACGGCAACTCATCCCCCCAGCCCTTCGGCACCGGACGAGACCCCCGCGCGATGAGTGACAACGTCCAAGCGTTGCTGAGCAGGATGGGCTGGACCGAGCACATAGAAGTCGCTTCGGTGACCGCTCGCTGGCGTGAAGTAATCGGCGACCAGATCGCCGACCACTGTGAACCCGTCAGCTTTGATGACGGCATCCTTCTTTTGCGCGCGTCCTCGAGCGCGTGGGCCACACAGATGCAGCTCATGTCGGGTCAAGTGCGTCATCGCTTGAACGAGGAATTTGGACGCGAGGTCGTCAAGGATTTGCGGTTCATCGGACCCAGCGACAAGAACTGGGTCAAGGGCCCGCGCCGAGTCAAAGGCCGCGGGCCTCGGGACACCTATGGGTAGGTGTCCGCGCAAGACGTACCGGTGGCCCCGGTACCGCTGAGCGAGGCGTGGTCTACGAGGCGTGGTCTGCGAGGCCGATCGGTCGCGTGTCAGGCAACGCGCAACGGCGTCGTGCCCCATGGCTATCGCTGATCGGACCCCATCCAAGCGGCGGGCGGTCCGTGCCAAAAGGTCCCGCCCCGAGGGCAACACGCCCCGTGCAAGCGACACCACCAGGATCGTGCCCAGAACCCGCATCGGACGACTTCCCCCAGAATCCCCCTGAATGGCCCGTGAAAGCCGCTCAGAGCGCGTAGAATGACCCCAGATATCACGCGAGCCGAACCGGCCCGCGTTGGGGGCGTGGAAAGGCATTCTGTGGCCAAGCAAGACGCGTCGGCGAACGATCTGGCATATGGCGCCAGCGACATCACTGTTCTCGAGGGTCTTGAGGCGGTGCGCAAGCGTCCCGGTATGTACATCGGGTCCACGGGCGAGAGGGGTCTCCACCACCTCGTCTACGAGGTGGTCGACAACTCCGTCGACGAGGCACTGGCGGGTCACTGCGACACGATCACGGTGACTCTCATGGCCGACGGCGGCGTGCGCACCACAGACAACGGTCGCGGCATTCCAGTCGACATGCACCCCACCGAGGGCAAGCCAACGGTCGAGGTCGTCATGACCCTCCTTCACGCGGGTGGAAAGTTCGGCGGCAGCGGCTACGCGGTCTCCGGTGGCCTGCACGGCGTCGGTATCTCCGTGGTCAACGCACTGTCTTACAAGGTTGAGACAGTGGTCAAGCGCCAAGGGAACGTGTGGCGCCAGACCTTTGTCGAGGGAGGCCGTCCGGATGGCACGCTCGTCAAGGGCGAGGCCACCGACGAGACGGGTACCCAGCAGACGTTCTGGGCCGACCCCCTCATCTTTGAGACGACCGATTATGACTTCGAGACGCTGCGCGCGCGCTTCCAGCAGATGGCGTTTCTCAACAAGGGCCTGAGCCTCACCCTGACCGACGAGCGCCCCGAACACATCTCTGGCGAGTCCGATGACGAAGAGGCTCCCACCTCGCGCTCCGTCACGTACAAGTACGACGGCGGTCTGGTCGACTACGTCAAGCACCTCAACGCCGCCAAGAAGTCGGAGCTTGTGCATCCCGAGGTCATCAGCATCGAGA
>JAYTGI010000076.1:0-6903 GCA_043733605.1 Demequina sp.
GCGCGGCGAGTTCACCTTCTCCGTCGACAACCTTGACGTTGTTGACGTACGCGCCTCCCTCCTGGACGGCCCTGCGTGCGGCCGATTTCGAGTCGACGACGCCGGCCTCGACGAGTGCGTCCACGACGCTGAGGCTCGACGAGACGACGGCACCGCCTAGTTCCGTTGCACAGCCCTCAAGAGTGCCTGCGTCGAGGCTGGACAACTCTCCCCTACCGAAGAGCGCCTCGGACGCATCCGCCGCCCCTTGCGCCGCCCCTTCTCCATGCACCAGCGCTGTCACTTCCCAAGCCAGCGTGCGTTGCCCCTCGCGTTTGAAGGGCTCCGCGGCGACCGCCTCTTCGAGCCTGGCGATCTGTTCTCTTGAAAGGAAGGTGAACACCTTGAGGAAGCCCACCACGTCGGCATCGGCCTGGTTGAGCCAGAACTGATAGAACGCGTAGGGGCTAGTGAGCAAGGGGTCAAGCCACACCGTGCCCGACTCGGTCTTTCCAAACTTGGTGCCGTCGGCCTTGGTAATAAGGGGAGTCGCGAGCGCATGCACCGACACCCCTTCGGCTTTGCGCGTCAGTTCGGTGCCCGACGTCAGGTTTCCCCACTGATCCGAACCACCCGTCTGCAGGGTGCAGCCGTAGCGTCGGTACAACTCAAGGAAGTCCATCCCTTGGAGCAACTGGTAGGAGAACTCCGTGTACGAGATGCCCTCGTCGGAATTGAGCCGACGCGCGACGGTGTCCTTCGCGATCATCGTGCCGAGTCGGAAGTACTGGCCGATGTCGCGGAGCAGCTCGATCGCGCTGAGGTCCTTTGTCCAGTCGTAGTTATTGACCATGCGGGCGGCGTTGTCGCCCTCGAAGCTCATGAACGGTTCGATCTGCGCGCGGATGCGCTCGACCCACTTGTGCACCACCTCGACCGGATTGAGAGTGCGCTCGCCCGCCATCTTGGGGTCACCGATGAGTCCCGTGGCTCCTCCCACCAGAAGCAACGGGTAGTGGCCCGCATCCTGGAAGCGGCGCTGGGTCAGGATTTGCACCAAGTTACCGATGTGCAGGCTTGGCGCGGTGGGGTCGAACCCGCAATACAGCGTGATCGGTCCCGCGTCGATCGCGGCGCGCAGCTCATCGTCGCCAGTGGTCTGCGAGATCAGTCCCCGCCATGCAAGGTCGTCCAGGATGTGCTCAGCCATGAGTTTTTGGTCAGCCATAGTGCGGCCATTATCCCAGTGTGCGCGGGTCGCCACCGCGCGGCGCGGCGCAAAGTCCGCTGAACAGCCCGCCCCTAAAAGCCGATGCGCACAGTCGAGAGAGTCGACTCCGCGAGCCGCTGCCTACGCGGCGGCGACGCGAGGCCAGGCACATCGGGAATGAGGATGTGGCCGTCGACCAGCTCAAACGGATCGGTAATGTCCTGCTTGTAGAAGCGACTCGATGCGGAGATGTCTCCCGTCACGGTGAAGCCAGGCATCCCGGCGAGCGCCGCATTCGCACCCCTGCCGATGCCCGTTTCGAGCATCCCGCCGCACCACACGGGAGTGCCGTGAGCGAGGGCGACATCGTGGATACGCCTTGCCTCGAGGTAGCCGCCCACGCGAGATGGCTTGATGTTAATGATCGCCGCGGCGCGCCAGAGAATCGCGTCCTCGGCCGATGCCGCGGACACGATGGATTCGTCGAGGCACATCGGGGTGGTCATGCGCTGGGCCAGTAGGGAATGTTGGCGCATGTCCTCCTCGCCGAGTGGCTGCTCAATGAGCACGAGGTCGAAGGCGTCGAGCCGTGCCAGGTGTTCGGCATCGGCGAGCGTATACGCAGCATTTGCGTCGACCTGAAGCGCAACGTCGGGGTGGGCCTCTCGCACGGCCCGCGCGGGTTCGATGTCCCAACCCGGCCTGATCTTGAGCTTGATGCGCTGATAACCCTCGGCCAGATAGCCGTCCACCGTGTCGAGCAATTGCGGGATCGAGTCCTGGATCCCCACAGACACCCCGGAAGGGACGCGGTCGCGCGTAACTCCCAAGTAGTTCTTGAAGCTCACGTCTGCTGCCCGCAGCTGAGCGTCGAGCACCGCCATTTCGATTGCGGCCTTCGCCATGCGGTGGCCGACAACCTTGCCGAGCAACCCAGCGACCGATTCGGCAGCAAGTTCATCCGACGCCGATGCGAGCGCGAGACGAGGCAACAGGTGCTCAGTTGTCACGGCGATCACGCCGTCGAGGTATTCCGAGGAATACACGGGCTCCGTGAGCGCCCCGCACTCGCCCCAGCCAACCACGAGCGCGCCGTCGACCTCGGCGGTGAGCTCGATGATGAGCACCCTCCTCTCGGTCTGGGTCGAGAAGCTCGTGGTGAAGGGCGTGACGAGCGGCAACTCGATCGTGTGCAGGGCAAACTCGAGGACCCTCATCGTTTCTCCATCAGGTAGCGACCATCCCTGCCGACTGCGGTGGGGCGCCAACCCTCAGCCCACCGCGGCGCCATGGCATCGCGCAACGCGTGTCTCCATTCGGCAGCCAAAGCGCCGTCCGTGGCTCTCAAGGATGCGACATCGGAAGGGACGACGATGGCGATGGCATCGGCGCCCCCAGGAGCGGCCGTCGCGACGGGACTGCCATCGTTACCTACCGCGAGGACAAGCGGCGCGTCTCCAGGCTCTCTCGGCTGGGTCGGGATCGGAGCGTCGAGGTGCCAGCGCGCAAGGATCCTGTCGGATCCGTGCCCCGCGTTCACGCCATCTGTCATCTGCCCATAGAACTCGACCAAGTATTCGTCAAGAGTCGCGCCCAGTTTGCGAACGGTGAACGCCGCGTTGCGTGCCACAAGTGGATCGAAGGTCCACGTCATCTCGGCCACTCCGTGATCGAGGCACCACGCGCGCTGGTGCAGCTTCATCGCCGTGCCGACGCCAGTGGCCACGCTGGCGCCTCTCACGGCCGCAACGTGCGAATGCATCAACCGCGCCGCGGGTGGGCCGAAGAAGCCCGCGCACACGCCGATGAGCTCGTCGGCCCTGAAGGCGCCCGCCACATACGTACCCGCGTGCTCCATCGCGACCAGAAGAGGGGCGCCCATCGGCGAGCCCCCCCACAACTCGGTGAGGATGTCGGCGGCGTTCACGCATTCTTGTGGCCGAAGATTGCGGACCGCGACGCCCGCGGACTCGGAAGCGCGCGCATAGTCGCTCCAGGCGTGCAGACTCATCGGCCCCCGCCCGCGAGGGTGTCCTCGATGAGCAAAGCCAGGAGCGCCGTGCGGTGAGGAATGTGTTCAATCACGACGTGTTCATCGTCGGAGTGGGCCCCGCCGCCGACGGCCCCTAGACCATCGAGCGTCGCCAGTCCCATGCCCGCAGTGAGGTTTCCGTCCGACGCCCCACCCACGGCGATCGCATGGAGGGGGTGGATTCCGGCGGCGCTGGCCAGCGCCGTCGCTCTCGCGAAGAGGTGCGCGGTGTGCGCGCGATCCATGACCGGGCGGCTGATGCCGCCGGAAACGTCAATTCGCGATCCCGAAACCGTGGGCGTGAGCGAACTCATCGCGTGGTCGACGCGCTTTTGCTCGGCCGCTGTCGTGACGCGCACATCGACGTCGAGATATGCGCGAGCCGGGACCGTGTTCACCGTCGTGTCCGCGTGCAGTCGAGTGGGCGTGACGGTGGTGCCCAGCGCCTCGTCGGCCAGTGCGGCGATCACTGCAATCTGCGCCGCCATCTCGACGACGGCATTGACGCCATGTTCCGGCTCGAGACCTGCGTGCGCGGCACGGCCAATCACCTCGACGCCGTAAACAGATGCTCCCTTTCGCGCCGTCTTGAGTGAGCCATCCGGGCCTGCAGCTTCGAGAACGAGCACCGCCTTGCTGCGCCGAGCCTCATCCTCGACCAACCAGCGCGATGTGGGCGAGCCGACCTCCTCATCGCCTGTCACGAGCAACGTGACTCCGTCGACCGCCGCTGGGCCTCCCACTTGGGCGAGCGCCGCAATGGCGTGCACCGCCTGGGCGAGGCCCACCTTCATATCAAAGCAACCGGGCCCGCGAAGCACACCGTCAACGCTGCGGATCGGGAGCCTCGCGAGGGTGCCGATTGGCCACACCGTGTCGTGGTGGGTCAGGAGGACCACCCGTCCACCACCACCGAAGCGCCACCTCAGATGGGTCCTCCCGACGAGGACGATGCGATCAGGAATGGCGGGTAGCCCGACCTCGGCTAGGCGCGCGCCGACCACGTCGGCCACCACGTCTGCGCTGCGTGCGATCGCCTCGAGATCGTCCGAAGGTGACTCGCAGGCCATGAGTCGCGCGGCGTCGGCGACGATCGCCCCCAGGCGTTCAGTGCAGGATTTCAACATGGCCACATCGCCATCCTTCCACGCGCCTGGTTTCGCGGGATTACCAGGCATCCGGCACTGGGGCCATGCCGACGACCACGAAGTCAGATGCCTGCGAGGTGCCCTCGGCGTTGAGGAACTCCTCTTCCGCGCACTGCCACACCTCCCATTGTGCCCTCATCGCATCGCCGTCGCGACCGAACTGAAAGCGACGCCGCGTCAAGATCTGCACCTGTTTGCCGATGTGCAGGCTGGGCGCCGTCGGGTCACATCCGCAATCCAGCGTGATGGGTCCCGAGGCGATAGCGGCCGGTCGCTCGTCGTCGCTAGTCGTTTGCGGATCAGCCCTCGCCACGCGAGGTCATCCAGGAGTTAAGTCATGATGCGTCGTATGTGCCCGGCCGATGCTGTCTCGCGTCAACAACGTGGCTCGCAGCGAGGACTGACACAAGAAGCAGTGCGATGGCGCCGCCTGTCAGGGCCAAGGTGGCGAAGCTCGCATAAGCCACGATGGCGCCCGACACCGCGCCTCCGATGGCGCCTGCGAGCGCGATCAGGAAGTCGACGTTGCCCTGGATCCGGGGCCGGTGCTCAAACGGGGCCGCGTTGGTCACCATCGCGGTACCGGAGATCAGGCCCAGGCTCCACCCCAGTCCCAGGAGAGCCAACGTGAGGGTGAGCAAAGGAACCGAGGCGGGCGGGCTGGCTGCGCCCACCACTCCGGCCGCGACGAATACCGCCCCTGACAGCGCGGCGACCTTCCTTGCGCCGATGCGGTCCACTAGCCAACCTGACAACGGCGACGGAAGATACATCGCGGCGACGTGAATACCGATGACGACTCCAATCGCACCCACTCCGTGACCGTGAAGGACCATGTGAACGGGCGTCATGGTCATGACCGCGATCATGACAAATTGCGCGACGATCATGACGACCGCACCCACAACGAGGCCACGCCGACTTGACCCAGATGCGGCGCTAGCGGTCGCCAACTGGCCGCTCTGAGCCTTCGCCAGTCGCCGCTCACGGGCGACGACGAGTGGATCCGGACGCAGCGCGACCCACAGGACGATCGCGCCAAGGGCGTAGGCAACGCCCGCGAGCATGAAGGGCCCTGCAAGCGGCGGGATGGACCACGACCTCGCGAGCTCCCCCATCGCACCCGACAGGTTGGGGCCTGCGACCGCCCCTGCGGTGGTGGCGAGTAGCACGATCGCGACCGCTCGGCCCCGACGATGAGGCGCGGCGAGGTCGGCCCCTGCGTAGCGAGCCTGCAGATTCGCCGCGGAGCCCGCTCCGTAGACAAGGAGCGACGCGAAGAGCAACGGCACCGCGTCGAGCACCGCCGCCGCCACCACCCCTCCAGCACCAAAGGCTCCCGCAAGATAGCCAAACGACAACCCGACGCGCCGCCCGAACCTTTGGGACAAGCGCCCCACCGCGATCGCGGATACCGCGGCGCCCACGGTGAAAAGCATCGCCGGAATGCCCGCAAGCGCCGTTGAGGCGAGCATTTCTCGCGCAAGGAGAGCGCCAACAGCAATTCCAGCAGCGAGCCCCGCGCCGCTCAGGATCTGTGCCCCAACCAGCACCGCGATGACGCGTCGCTGCTCGGGGGCGTCGTGCTCGAGTGGTGCGCGCGAGGCCTCGGTCGCGCACGTCACGACGCGACTCGCTTCGCGGCCAAGGCGCGCCACTCCACCACGCCTTCGTCGAGCACCCGCGCATCCCACCCGTTTTCGCGAAGCACCGCGGATGCTCGATAGGCGAGCGCGCAGTAGCGCCCTCGGCAATAGGTGACAACGGTGACGCCTTGGGGGATCTCGTAGAGCCGCTCAGGCAACTCATCGACGGGCACGTTGACCGAGCCAGGAACGTGTCCAGCGAGGTACTCATCTGAGGGCCGCACGTCGAGCACGAACACGTGGTCTGTCAGCGCCAGATCGGCGAGCTCAGTGCGCGTCACAGACCCTTCGGTGGCAGGCAAGTATTCCACTCGCGCAGAATGGACATCCGGGCGGTGGCGCTCGGCGACGGACTCGAGGACCACGAGTAGTTCGGCGACGTCGTCACCCGCCAGTTGGTACTCCACATGGGTGCCGTGGCGCCGCGAGGTCACCAAGCCCGCATCTCGCAATACCTGGAGGTGCGCCGATACGGTAGTGACATTCAGCTTCGCGAGGTGAGCGAGGTCGTTCACGCCGCGTTCGCGCTGAGCGACGAGTTCGAGAATCTCGAGGCGATTGCCATTGGCGAGCGCCTTTCCGGTGCGGGCAATGAGCGCGAGGACCTCTGTCTTGGTGGTCATACTCGCAGTATTCCATAGATTATTGGAATAATAAACGGCTAGTCGGGTACAGGTTGTGTTCCGTCAATGACAACGTCGGCGGCAGCGCGGGTGCCCTGGCGCTCGAGGAAGGGTTGTTCGGCGGCTTGCCAAAGTTCCCACTCGGGTCGCATCGACTCGCCATCGCGGTCGACTCCCCTCATGAGGCGGGTTTCCCACGGCGCGTCGACGTAGATCACAAGGCTCGCGTACGGGCGAGAGGCGCGTTGCGCCACGCCCACGCCCT
>JAYTGI010000077.1:0-6896 GCA_043733605.1 Demequina sp.
TGCGCTACCCGGGAGGGAACTTCGTGTCGGGCTATCGCTGGGAGGACGGCGTCGGGCCTGTCGAAAACAGACCTCGCCGCCTCGACACCGCGTGGCACACGATCGAGACCAATGAGGTAGGGCTGCTCGAATTCACGAGGTGGCTCGAGAAGGTTGGAGCTGAGCCAATGCTCGCGGTGAACCTCGGCACGCGCGGGGTTCAAGAGGCGCTCGATCTGCTCGAATATTGCGCCATCGACTCGGGCACTGCGCTGTCCGACTTGCGCGCATCACACGGCCGGCGCGAGCCGATCCGCGCGAAGGTGTGGTGCCTCGGCAACGAGATGGACGGCCCCTGGCAGTTGGGGCACATGTCCGCCGAGGCCTACGGAGTCAAGGCCGCGTCGACGGCTCATGCCATGAAACTCATCGACCCCGACCTCGAGCTGGTGGCTTGCGGGTCTTCCGCACGGGCGATGCCCACATTCGGCGCGTGGGAACGCACGGTTCTCGAGCACACCTACGACCACGTGGAGTTCATCTCGTGTCACGCGTACTACTGGGAGCGTGATGGCGACCTGGCGAGCTTCCTGGCGAGCCCCGTCGACATGGAGGGCTTCATTGCAGAGGTCATCGAGGCCGCAGACGAGATCAAGGCGGCGAAGGGCTCGGACAAGACGATCAACCTCTCTTTCGATGAGTGGAACGTCTGGTACCTCACCAAGCACATGGAACACGAGGCGATCACGGGAATCGACAATTGGCCGATCGCTCCGCGCCTGCTTGAGGACCAGTATTCGGTCGCGGACGCCGTCGTCGTGGGGGGCCTGCTGATCACACTGCTCAAGCACGCCGACCGCGTGCGCGCCGCTTGCCTGGCACAACTCGTCAACGTGATCGCGCCCATCATGACGGAGCCTGGTGGCGCTGCCTGGAAGCAGACGACGTTCTTCCCGTTTGCGATCGCGTCCCGGCTCGGGCGGGGCGAGGCGCTTCGCGTCCCCATCGATTGCGACGACGTCGAGACGGAGCAGTACGGGCCGGTGCCCGCGATCGACGCGGTGGCAACGAGGGACGTCGAATCCGGCTCGGGGGCGGTCTTCTTGGTGAACCGCTCGGTCACCGACGCGATCGAGGTCTCAGTCGACGTATCCGCGATCGGCGCGACAACGCTCACGGAGGCTCTTACGCTCGCAGACGAGAACCCGTACGCGGCAAACACCAAGGACAACCCCGAGCGGGTGGGGATGACGCACAACGCCTCTGCGGTCCTTGCAGGCGGTAGCATCACGGTGACGCTGCCGCCGGTGTCGTGGACCGCGCTGGCATTCGGCCTAGGCGGCTAACCGCTACCTCTTGTTGCCGCCCGCCGCCCGCACCCACGTGCGAGGCAGCACCTTCACGATGCCTGCGAGCGCGCCGTAACGCACCGAAGGCGTCACAAGGACTTGCTTGCGGCGGACCGCGCTAAGGGCTGCGCGCACGACGTCCTCTGCCTCGAGCCACGCGAACTCGGGAAGTTCGTCGTAGGCACCCTGCCCGGCCCGCTCGTGGAATTCGGTGTGCGTGAGACCAGGCAGCACGGCCGTGGCGCTCACGCCCGTCCCCTTGAGCTGAGATGCGAGCCCCTCAGTGAACGATGTCACCCAGGCCTTATGCGCCGCGTACGAGCCGTTTCCGAGCCAACTCGCGATCGAAGAGACGTTGAGGATCGCTCCCCTGCCGCGCGTCGTCATCGCGCCCGCTGCGGCGTGAGAAAGCACAAGGACCGCGCGCACCATGACGTCGAGCGCAGCGACCTCTTCGGCGACGTCGGTCGCCAGGAACCCTGCCCTGAGCCCGAGGCCGGCGTTGTTGACCAGGAGGTCTATCGGCCGCTCGGGATCGGCGATCCGATGAGCGACGGCCGCGGTTCCCTCCGGGGTCGACAAGTCGGCAACGAGCACCTCGACGGCCACGTTTGTGGCGCCTGCGAGTAACTGCGCCATTTCGGAGAGCCTGTCCCCCGAGCGCGCCACAAGGACAACATCGCGCCCCGCCGATGCCAATTGCCAAGCGAATTCCTCGCCAAGACCTGAACTTGCCCCTGTGATGAGTGCTGTAGCCACGACACCAGGCTACGCGGGCCGCGCGGGTACCGTTGAGCCCATGCGCATCGCCACCTGGAACGTCAACTCGCTCCGTGCCAGAGTCGACCGTGTCGTCGACTTTCTCGAGAGGGCCCAGGTGGACGTGCTGCTGATGCAAGAAATCAAGTGCAGGCCCGAGCAGGCGCCCCTTGCAGCGTTCGAGGCCGCGGGCTACGAGGTCGCGACGCACGGACTCAATCAGTGGAACGGTGTGGCGATTGCTTCTCGCGTTGGCTTGGCCAACGTTCGGGTCGGCTTCGATGGCCAGCCGGCGTTCGGCAAGCCAGGTCAGGACGCGGTGGTCGAGGCGCGCGCTCTCGGCGCGATGTGCGGAGGCGTTGACGTGTGGAGCGTCTACGTGCCAAACGGCCGGGGAATCGACGACCCGCACTACGGATACAAGCGCGCGTTCCTCCAAACGCTGGCTGGCACGGCGGCCGGGTGGGCGAGCCAACCCACGGTCATCGGCGGCGACTTCAACGTGGTTCCACTCGCGACGGACATCTGGAACGAGGCCGATCCCGAGGCCACAACTCACGTCACAGCCGAGGTCAGGCACGACCTCGACCTGCTCGCCAAGGCGGGCTATGAGGAACTCAGCAGAACCTTCATCCCTGACATATGCACGTACACCTTCTGGGATTACAAGCAGTTGCGATTTCCGCGAAACGAGGGCCTGCGCATCGACTTCCTCTATGCGTCGCAAACGCTCGCTTCGCGCGCGACAGCGTGTGTGATCGACAGGAACGAGCGCAAGGGCACGGGCGCGTCCGACCACGTGCCCGTGATTGCCGATCTCACCGTTGTCGTGGCCGACTAGCTGTAGGTCCTTGGGACGGTGTGGCTAAGCGCCAGAATCGGATGTACTGCCCGTCCTGTCGGCTATGTTGCGCGGCGAGTTTTCTGAGCCGCGCCTGGCAATGGCATCGCCGATGCCGTCGCCCCCGATCGAAGCCAGCCAACCAAGCACATTGGCTGGAGTCGCAGGGTTGGCCGCAATCGCGACACGCAAATCGGGATGCGCATACGCAAGATCGGCCAACTCGGTGCCCGATGACGCGGGATCGGACGCCCTGTGCGATCGAGAGGATGCGGCGGCCACGGCCGCCTCAGATACGCTCGTCGCCCTACGTTTTGCTGCGAGCTGGGGAGCGAAGCACCTGGCCACTGCGTGAGCCTCTGACAATCGCGCTGACGCACGCGCGCTGAACAACGCGATCAACATGATGGGAAGTAGCGCCACAGACCAGGTCCAAGGCGATGAGGCCCACCCTCCGAAAGATCGGGCGAGGATCGCGGCGGAGATGAAGACCGCCGCAACTGCGAGGAGCGACAGGAGAGCAGATCGTCGGACCCTCACGATGGAACTGCCAGCGATCGCTCCGCACACAAGGAAGAGGGCGCCGGTGACCGCAAAAGCGGATCCTTCGGCGCCCCATCCCATCGGATCTCCTCCCCCCGCAAAGGGAAGAAGGAGATCCCCCCTCGGCAAAGAGATTCCCATGGTCCGAACAACTGCACAAGCCCCCACTTATGGGGGCACCGTGTGAGATAGAGCACCGGCACAGAACCTTTCTCAGAATGAGGACTAGCCGCTATCGTGTTCAGATAAGCCGCGAAAGGGAAAACCATGGCCGCCCCACGCACGATTGCCCTAGTAGAGGACCATGCGCTCATCGCCATCGGGTTCAAGGACCTGGTCGCCACGGCGCCCGATCTCACGCTGGCGGGGATGGTCGAATCGGTCGCTGACCTCAGGACACTCAGCGGAACGCTCGACCTTGTCGTCCTCGACTTGCGACTCAGCGACGGCTCGCACCCCGAAGAAAACGTCGATGCGATTCATGCGTTGGGCGCCCATGTGCTCATCTACACGGGCGCCGAGGATCGGCGCCTCATTCAGTTGGCTGCACGGTCTGGAGCGCTTGGTCTCATCCGCAAGTCAGTGAGCGCCGAAGTTCTTCTTGACGCGGTGCGCACCGCGGCGGAGGGTCGCGAGGTATTCGGAGCCGACTGGGCTGCCGCGATCGACGCCGATGAGGTTCTCGCAGACGCCAAGCTTTCGAATCGAGAGCAAGAAGTCTTGAGCCTCTACGCGTCTGGAGAGACCGCGACTTCGGTCGCGCAGCGCACGGGCCTCTCACGCGAGACCATCGCCGACTACGTCAGCCGTATTCGTCGCAAGTACGCGGAAGCTGGCCGCCCTGCGCACTCGCGCATCGACCTATACAAGCGCGCCCTCGAGGACGGCATCTTGGATGGCTCCGCGCCATGAGCGCAGAGCTGACGTCGGTTGACCGCGTCAGTGAAGACACTGCGAGGGGCCGGCTCGAACGCCTCCTCTACACGTCGGTGGGCATCGCCGCCGTGGTCTACACCGCCGTGCTCTACCCGGGTCTCGGTGGCATCAAAGGCCAATTCGATCAACTCGAGATCTGGTATGCGTGGAGCCTGGTGCTGATCGGGATCGCCTTCCCCTTCGCGGTCGGAATCCTCGCGTGGGTGGCGCCCCGTCGTATCGTTCATCGCCTGGCAGGAGCCACGGCCATCCTGTTCCTCCTCGCGATGATGATGTTCCCTTGGGGCCTCACCGCCGCGACGCTCATGGACAACGAGGTCCCTTGGTATCAAGGCATCCACGCGCTCCACGGGATGATCGCGGCGATCGTGTGGCAACGCAAAGCGGTCTGGCTCTACGGAATCGCCCAGGGCATCGTCATCGGCGTCGTCCAAAATGACGTTCGAGAGAACGCCGCGAAGGCCGCCTTCCTGGATGGCGTCGGGTCTCTCGTGTTCATCGTGATCCTGATGTCCGCGACAGTCGCGATCATTCGCGCAGCGGATCGACTCGACGTCGCGTCCGCGCAGGCCCGCGCGCAGGCCGCTCGGACGGCCGCCTCGCGGACGAGGGAACGCGAAGAGACCCGCATCAACGCGATGGTTCACGACGACATCATGTCGGTGCTCTTGACGGCCTCTAGGGACAATCCCCCAGAAACGCTTCGAGACCAGGCGCGAGTCGCGCTCGCCTCAATCGACGCGCTCGAGACTCACGACGCCACTGCGCGCGAGTACACCGTCAAGGAGACAGTCCTGGCCCTCCTCGACGTCATCTCGCGCGTGGCGCCATCGACCGACACCACGCACAGCGAAGACGACGGCATCGGCATCCCGGCCGAGGTGGTGACTGCCATCTCTGACGCCCTTGCGGAGGCGCTTCGCAACAGCGTCAGGCACGCGGGCCTCGATGGAACCGACGTGCCACGACGGGTAGACATCGATGTTCACGAGCGTGGAATCTCGGTGATCATGAGCGACGAGGGCAAGGGCTTCAACACCCGAGCCGTGGCGTCTCGGCGTCTCGGAATTCGCCTCAGCATCCTGGAGCGCATGGGTTTGGTGCCTGGTGGATCCGCCGACGTCCAGAGCAGGCCAGGCGAGGGCACGATGGTGTTGCTCGCGTGGGAGCGACCGGAATGACGACGCCCTCGGTTCCAGGCGCGGTCGACGCTACCCAGCTTCTGGGCCTGACCTCGCGAGCGGCGCGAGTCGTCATGTGGCTCTTCGTACTCTCCAACTTGGTCTACGCGTTCGCGACTCTTGACGAGGTCAAACACCGGGCACCCGTCCTCTTGGCCGTGTTGATCGTCAATTCCGCCGTGATTCTGCTGGTCCGCGAGCACGCCGACCCGTTCCCACTTCTTTGGACAGCAGCGATTCTGGCCGCCGTCGCGGCGAGCACCGCTCTTGTTGCCTTCCAGTTGCCCGATACGGGCCCCCCTGGCCGCGCGAGTTGGCACTTGGGCTCCAACTTGTGGATGCTGTTCTTTCTGGCCATGAGAAGGCGCCCTGGGGCCGCGTGGGTGGGCTACGGGGTGATGGCTGCGGTGACGTTCGCCTGGTCCTTCTCCGTAGGGCGCGCGCCGCTCGATGCTGTCTTCCTTTTGGATACCCATGCGGCGATCCTCTTTGTCGCGACCCTCTTTGCTCTCAACCTGCGTCGCACAGCGCGAGGGATCAATGAACTCGATCGTCGTGCGGTTGGTTCGGCGATCGAGGCTGCGGAGGGCGCCACCTCAGCGCAGATTCGCAAGCGCAGAGTTGTCGAGTTGCGGGCGTCCGCCGCTCATCTTCTCGAATCGCTCGTCAACGACGGACCGCCCGTAGATCGCCTCGCCAAACGAGGCTATGCCAGCGCCGAGGCCCTGTTGAGAGACGGCGTGCGCGGTCGATCCCTGATGAGCCCAAGAATCGCCGCGGCGGCGACCGCGGCAAGGGAGCGGGGGGTCGAGGTCACCTTGCTCGACGACAGGGGCCAAGGCCTCGCAACAGGCGACGCCATGGTCCGACTTAGCGAGATCGTCGTCGAACAGCTCGATGGTTTGAGTGAGGGCTCCGCGACCGTGAGGCTCGCGCCCAAGGACAGGCGCGTCGCGGTGTCGATCGTGACCTCAGACACAA
Source organism: Demequina sp. (assembly GCA_043733605.1). GTDB lineage: Bacteria > Actinomycetota > Actinomycetes > Actinomycetales > Demequinaceae > Demequina. The sequence goes on from JAYTGI010000077.1 coordinate 6,570, forward strand.
ACGTGCATCCTCGCATCGAGCTCGACGACGGTGGCCACCCGCTGGTCGACGCAGACGCGTAGTTCCCTGGAACGCCATCAGGCCCTCGCATCGTGTGATGTGAGGGCCTTTCTTGTTAGCGCGCCCGGAGGGATTCGAACCCCCAACCTTCTAATCCGTAGTCAGATGCTCTATCCGTTGAGCTACGGGCGCTTAGGTCCTTAAGGACCGAAAAACGAGTATACCGGCTTGCGTGAAAACGACGAACTCGGCGGAGACGGTGGGATTTGAACCCACGGAGGGCTTTAACACCCTCACGGTCTTAGCAGGACCGCGCACTAGGCCGGA
>JAYTGI010000078.1:0-6882 GCA_043733605.1 Demequina sp.
AAAGTTGGTGGGATCCCAGTGCGTGGTCGACACCCTGACAATCGAGCGGGGGCCCGTGAAGACCCAGCAGTCGGCCGTGAGGGTGAGGCGCGGATCCGCCTTGGTGGTCTTGCTCACCAGGTGCACGCCCGCGGGGCCATGGCGTGTGTCGGGGATGCGCCCTGCCGAGTTGGTCATGATCTTCTCGCCCCGCGCAGGCTTGAACTTGCGCACGTTCGTGAGGAAGTCGTCGGGGTTTACGTCAAAGTCGGCCTCGACAATCTCGACGAAGCCATAGCCCTCGACGGCGCCGGTCTGGGGTGAGGGCACCCAGAGCGTCCCGAGCGCCTTGCCTCCCCATGAGGCGATGCGCGCGTCGTGCGACTCCGCGGCGCGGACGATGCTGTTCACGTCGGCATCGGGCGCATTCTTGGCGTAGTCGATCGCGACTGTGGCGGGCGCTGTGTGATACCACGCGGGGTACACGGGCATGAATGCAGCATTGACGGAGACCATGGGCTTCTTATCCTGTCACCTTGTGTGGCGGCATAGGCCACTCACGAGCTGGGCGTCGGGGTCCACCAGGGGGCGTCCGGGTCCGCGGGGGCGAGGGTCGTGCTGGGGTCCACCTCGAGGCACGAGGTGAGATCGAGGGTGGCCACGCGTTCACCGCCTGCGGTCGCGATCGCCAGCGGGCAATCCGCGGTCGTGCCGTCCGCCCGCGTGAGTTCTACGATGCCATGCTCGCGCGTGGGCGAGTCGATCACGCTGAAATGCGTGTCATTCACCCTCACGCCATACGCGTCACCAAGGGCGACCGCGAAGGTCACGCTTGCGGCGTCCACCTCGCGCCAGCGCGCATCTTCCAGGTCGGACCTATGCGACTTCCACCTGGTGTCGACCAACGCGGTGGCAAGCACCAGGATGATCATCACGGGCAGCGTCCAACCCCACCATCCCGTAAAGCGTCGGGCCTTCGCCGAGCGTGGTTTCGCGTCGCGCCGTAGCTTTTGCGGCCACCAGGCAAGGGCCAGCGACGTTCCGTAAAGGATGGCCACTGCGATCGTGACGCCAACGAGCACCCACTCCCACCACGGCACGAGGGGGGCAAGGGGAGCGACGTAGGGAACGGGAACGGGCGGCGCTGCTAGGGAGATCATCACAAGTTGAGTCGCGCGGCGGCCGTGTGCTCTTCGGTCGTGTCCGTGACCCACGAGAAGAAGTCGAAGCCGGAACTGCTTGTCTCGCCACCGATCTTCACGCTGTCGTGAATCGCGTTGTAGCCGTCGATGCCCGCGATCCCCGCGACGCCTGCGCCCGTGGCCGCGATGGGCGCGGCACCCACGAGGCCGTCGAACGACGTCTGGATCGCGACCGAATAGTGGGCCCCCGACGACAGGGTGACGTCCGCGCCGAAGGCCGCCGTGTTGGGCGCGTTCAGGCCCGCTGCCGTGAACTCACTCGCCGTGAAGGCGCGTTGCGACGCCGAATCGGTGAGGGACGCGGCGTCGTCGAACTTGCCGAGGAGCTGGGCGAACTTGGCCGAGGGTGAGCCCGCCGCGAATTGCGCCGCGCCGCCTTTCACGAGCTGGACCACGCTTTGGTCGCCCGTCATCGTGGCCGCCTTCGCGGCGTTGGACATCGTCTCCTGGGTCAGCGCGAGAGGCCCAGCGCCCTTGAACAGCGCGCTGATGCCGCCCGCGTCGGTGAGCGCCGTCTTGAACCCGACCGTGGTCGTCGTGGTCGTGGTGACGCGCGCGCCTGCGATCACGGCGACGTCGTCCACCTGCGCGGCGACAACGGTCATGCGTTCGCCAAAGCTTGCCACCTGCGCGGTGCTGTTGACCGCCCTCGCGGCAGTCGCGACGCGGAAGGCGTTGCTCGCGATGCGGCCGATGCCGAGCGTCGCGAGTGCGGCAAGGCCGATCCAGACGTCCTTCCAGCCCTTCTCGCCTGTCACCGCGAGCACGAGGTCGGCGACGAGAGCGACGACGGTGGCGATGGTCGCGATTGCAGCGAGCACCTGTCCCAGGATGGGTACCCAACAGAGCACGAGCGCGAGCACCCCCGCGATCGCGGCGACGATGCCTGCCACGTGGGAGACGACGGCGAAGGCCTTGGCTCCCCAGTCTTCCCACCACCCGTCGTTGAGTCCGTCGTCGCACGCACTGTCAAGGTCGTGGATGGCCTGCTCGGCGGCACGGTCGCGAGCCGCGATGGCTCGCGCCAGGTCGTCGTCCCTCGCGTTATTGACGATGGCCTGCGCTCTCGCGATGTCGTCGTTGAGGTCCATCGCGTGCCGATGAAAGGTTACGGCGCTCTCGGTGTCGCCTTGAGAAATGGCCGTCCGTTCGAGGCGCAGGTAGTTGTTCTTATCGCCCACCAAGATCACATAGCGCGAGTGCGCCGCTTGGGCCTCCGCGAGAGCGCCATCGGCCGTGTTCTGAGCTCTGCGCAACGAATCCGAATACGTGTGAAGCGCGCCTGCGGCCTCGGTGTAGCGCGAATGGGTCTTGGTGAGTTCGCCACGAACCTCGCCGGCCTTGTCTCGCAGCGCCTCGATGCCGTCGGAGACCACGTCGGTCATGGAGATGATTTCCGCGAGCGCATCCATCGACGACGTCATCGACTTGGCGATCCTGCCGTAGTGGTCTGCCCCGCCGGAGATCAGGTCGGGATCGCCTGGGACGGGGTCGCGCGCGGCGATCGGGCTCCAGTTGTAGGGGCGCGTGCTCATTGTTGGCCCAAGAGCGCGGCCGCGAGGTCTTCATCGAGTTGCGCGAACTGCTCTCCACCCGCGGTGGCGGCCTCGGACAGCCCCGCGATGGATTCGAGCATCTTGGCGCGCTTGTCGTCCCACTGGGAAGCGAAGTCCTTGACCTTGCGGGCGAGGTCGGCGTGCCCCACGGCGCCCGCGATCAGATCGGCGCTGTCCTGGGCCGTGTCGAACTCGGTGGCGACGGCGCGCAGGTTCTTGCCAAGCGACACGAGCATCGCCGAATCGAACTTGAGTGTCCCCGCCATGTGTTCCCCCTGAAATTCACGTGATCTCCTCGGATCTTAATCGCACGGCGGGCCCTGGTAAATGCGCCGATGCGTCGAGGCGTGGGCCTGCAGGTACGACGGGCGCGCGGCGGTGAGTTCCGGGCCGGGATCGAGCCGCTCGCGGCGGGCCCGATGCCGGGTCTAGAAAGCGCGAAACCCGGCTTGCGCGTCAAGCGGATTGAGAGCGCCTGTGGACACGGTCCGGCCTGTAGCAAGCGTGACGCGGACGCTGGCCGAGACGCTGCGGGGTGGGTGCGGTTCCCCGTTCAGGGCGACCGTCCGCTCGGCGGACCCCCGACCGGTGCGGCGCTTGGTGCTAGCGTCGATCTATCGATCTATCGATCTATCGATCTATCGAGTTCTCGAGGGGGATGACATGGCACGGTCGATGGTTGCTGCGGCATGGTGCGGGGTGGCGGCTCTTGCGCTGGCCGGATGTTCCGGATCCGACGGCGGCACGCAGGCGCCGGTTGCCGGGTCCTTCGAGATACGCGCGGTGTCGGCAGAGGCGAGCGTCTCCGACCTGCCAGCCGGCGCGGAATGCGCGCAGACACCTCTCGCTCTGAACGAGTCCGGCTGGGTGTGTGACGATGCGGCCTCCACCGGCTATTTGGTTGAGCCGGCTTCGCTCGGGGCCGCAGATGTGGCGACGGTGGCTGCGGGGCCAAACGCGCTGCCGGGCTCCACGAATTGGTTACTCAGAGTGACGTTTACCGCCACGGGCGCTACGAGGTTTAGGGAGTTGACGAAGGAGGTCTCCGGGGCGACGCCGCCCGCCAACAAGGTGGCGATGGTGGTCGACGGCAAGGTGGTGTCGGCACCCACCGTAATGGAGGCGATGACGGGTGGCGACGTCATGATTGCACTCAAGGGTGGCGAGGCAGAGGCGCAGGCTCTCGCGGCGGCGATTACCGGCACCATCGGCGCGCAGTAGTAGCCGGGCCGATGCTGGTTGCGCTCGCTTGGTTGGCGCCCCCTGTGCCATTGGGCGCGACCTCGCATTTTGCGCCGGGGCTCGGAACAGTCACCAGCCCAGCGGGCCTTCCTCGGGCTCGACGCCCTCGATGAGTAGCGACGCCGTCTTGAGCGCGGAACCGACGCTCGAGACCATGCGCGCGTAGTCGAGCTCCGTGCCCAGGAGGTTGATGGCGAGGGCCTCGACCGCGTCGTCGAGCGCGCGCTCCTTCTCGCCCAGCGCGGCGCGCGCGCGGGCGCGGGCGCACAGCAGCTGCCAGTGGACAAAGGACCAATCTGCGGGTTGTTGCCAACCGCGGTCGGGCCTGGCGAAGGCTCCCGGCGGAGTCTCGAACGGGACCGGCGGCTGGTCGTCGGTGTAGGGGCTTATGCGCGGCGGCGCGTTGTCCATCGCAAGTCGGAACCGTTCCTGCTGGGCCTGTTCCTCCGGGTCGGGCGGCGGGGAAGGTGGCCCGAAAGTCGGCTGCACGATGGCGTCGCCCGCCAGGTAGGCCAGGCGCGCATGGACCTCAATGGTGTAGTCGAGCAGCCCCGCGGCATCGTCCGCGCGGTCGTCAATAAGCAGCCCCGACGCGATGCTCGCCATGATGCCCGCATCCCTGAACTCCTCGCCGGGAGAGAGGGTGAGCGGATCGATATGGGCGATGAGCACGCTGAGGGCGTCGAGGTTGCAGGCGGCCGACGCCTTGTGGTCGCCGCGCATGGCGAGGTCGATGCTCAGGCGGTTGAGCTGGTCGGCGAGGGCGAGCGCGAGGGTTTGTGAGCGAGGGCGCGGGCAGGAGGCGAGGCGAGCGCGAAGTCGCTCCACCTCGTCCCTGGTCTGCTCGATGGTCATGGCCCTCCCGTCACGCGGATCCCATCACGCTGTTCTACTGACAGCTCGACGCTATCGCCCGGGTGTGACGGGGGTGCGTTGCTCGCGGTTTTCGGGGGCAAAGGTCTCCTCGTGATGAGTCTCTACGGGCAGGCCGCGCCAAGCCTCCTAGTTGGTCGAGGGGTTGTCAGCACCCGCGAAGGGGTCTGAGTAGTCCTTGGGACGTCGAGACTGACGTGCGCGTCGGGCGATCTCTTGAAGTGGTGATGCGGCCGTGTAGTACCGGCCCCGCTTGTCTCCGTGTGGCTCCAGCAGGCCCGCGTCGACCAGGATTTTGAAGTCGCGCGTCGCGGTCTGCTCCGAGACGGCTTCGTCCGCTGCTTCGAGCGCGGCCATGTAGGTGGCGCGCCAGACGCGGTACCCAAAGACCGCCTCGAAGAGCGCCGAGACGGTGCGTTCGGGAACCCGCATCGAGGTGGCCAGCACTTCGAGTTCCGTCCACGCTTGACCGCTGGCTGTGACGCGCCGCTGGAGCGTTTCGGCCTGCTTGAGGTGCGCTGTGAGGATGAAGCGAATCCAGGGGCGCGCGTCCCGCTCCGGTTGCCAACTCCCTCCGCCCACCTTCCCCAGCACGTCGTAATACTCCTGAATGTTGCGACCCAGGTGCTCCTCGATGCTCATGAAGACTGGGGAGAGTGTGCCGTCGGCGGCTAGAACAAGGCTTTGGACGCATCGCGCCATGCGCCCATTGCCGTCCTTGAACGGGTGGATCATGACGAGGTTGAGGTGCGCCATGGCGGCGCGGATGATCGCCTCGCCGGTGCCTGTGTTGATGGAGCCTGTGTTGATGGAGTCCACCAGCGCCGCCATGAGGTCAGGCACGCGATCGATGTCTACGCCTTCGTGAACAATCTCGCCGGTCTGCTCCCGCTGAACAAACACTGGCCCTGCACGCCAGCGCCCTGGACGATTCTTGAGGTCGTGGTGGGTCATCATGAAGTGCAGGCTCTTGATGAGATCCAGCGACACGACTAAGTGGGGTTCCTGGACGATTTGGAGCACGTACGTCATCGCGTTGCGGTAGCCCTCGAGTGCGAGGCGCGTCTCGGTGCTGGCGTCGAGTGGCTCTTCGCCTAGCGCTACGGCGTTTGCATCGTCCAGTTGGGCGGCAAAGCCCTCGATGCTGTTTGAGCCTTGGATGTTGCGCGCGAAGGTCATGCGGCGAAGTGCTCCCGACCAGCGGCGCGGCTCGTGGAGCTGGAATCGAAGGGTCCGTCTGAGAGCGGCGATCTCACCGAGGACCTCGCGTTCGCGGTCGTCAAGCGTGGGCGCAGTGAAGAGCGCCGCCGCAGGTGCCGGGTTCGTGACCATAAGGCCATTATTAAACATCACGCGATGTTTGACAATGGCCTTGCGCTCACGGGGTCTCCTCGGTGAGTGAACCCCTGTGCACGGCGCGGGGCATGGCCACCCAATCCCAGTGGAGAAAGCGCGAAACCCGGGTCGCCCACCGTCCGGAGGGCTGTCGGGTCCACTTCTCAGGGCTATTGCCCGTTGCCCGTAAAGTTTCCGCCGCGCTGGCTCGCTCGTCAAGTTCCTAGTTGTCGTCCCCGTCGAGCGCAGTCATCAGATCGGCGGCGAGTAGCGCCGTCGCGGTTGAGACGACGTAGGGGTCCCCAACTGCCTCTTCGGCGCGTCCCGCCATTGCCGATCCAATGGCGTCGGGCCCGGAGGCGAAGAGGACCTTGATCTGCGCGATGGCGTACTCGGTGCACTCGCAACTGATGACGTCTTCGCGCAATGCGCGAAGCTTCCGGGCGAGCACCGGCGTTTCCTGCGACCGGAGTAGCCGGTAGACGTCGTGAGCATCCTTGTCATTCAGCCGTGTGGGGGCGCCGACGCGTTCGGCGATCTTGTGCGTCTTCGCTACGAGCAGCGCAGCGGGCCCGGCGACCTTGATGGTGCGTACGCGACCGTCTGATGGGTCGAGCGCATGAACCGCGATTTCGGCCCAGTCCACTACCGCCGCTTCGAGTCCCCTGGCCCTTCGTATGGCGTTTCGTGCGTGC